>NZ_LGTE01000015.1 GCF_001263415.1 Thermincola ferriacetica | reverse complement strand
ACGTTTTTGGATTGTTCGGTAGAACCTTTAGCCACTTGTTCTATGGTCTGGGCCACCTGCTGGGTGGCTTTGGTCGCTTCTTCTGTACCTGCCGTCCTTGACCACGCCGGGGTGTTCCAGGATACCGCCGGGCCTGGCTCCGTTGGCAAAGAACTACGCCCCGTATTCTTCGGTGGCCAAGGCAAGCCCTATTGCTTCCTTGGCCATGTGGATGGGGGAATAACCCTGAGAAAAAAGGTATGCGCAAAGCATCACCCCCCTTTTTCGGGCATAGAAAAAGCACCTCCGAAGAAGTGCTAATAAATACAGGTTTATTGATTTTTGCCTTTTTATAGTTTTAGTATTTTTACTTGAACAATTTTGTCAAATCCATCTTTGCGTATATTATGCGATGGACTTCAACTATTTTCTCCTCTTCCCGAACAACGTAAAAAACAGCATAATTTTTCACAATCAACATTCGATAATCTTCTCCCAAAGGCTTTATAGGGCGGTATATCTTGTGTGCATAAGGAAAATCCCTCAACAGGGAGATAGAATACTCTAATGCCTCCAGCAGATCCATTGCCGCCTTTGGCGCATTTAACTGGTCGGATATATACAGGATAATGTCCGTTATATCCTGCTTGGCTATGGGAAGGAAAATGATTTCATACATTTCCGTCGTCTGCCTTTTCCTGTAAAGTTTGCCTCAAACTGTCGAAAACCTCTTTATGGGAAAAACGCTGATTGGTTTGTTTTGCTTGCAATTCCGCTTCCTTCAATTTGAAATACACTTCACTTTCAAATTGTAGCTTTTCGTAAGCTTCAAAGCTCATCACAACCATATCTCCATACCCATTTTTTGTAAGAAAAACAGGTTCGGAGGTTTCGTGGACAACCCTTGAAATCTCTGCGAAATTATTTCGCAAATCCGATACCGGCCTAATCTGTGGCATAGAATAACACCTCCACATTTTGCTTAGCATAATTTTATCATAATTATGCTAAATAATCAAGGCGCGCGTCTGAAGCTTGATAATAGTATCTCCAGCATATCATTTTACGCTTTGGATTAATTATTGTTTTCTGTTTCAGCAACAAATTGTGGTTGATCTGCGTCACCTGTAATTAGAACTGTCCCATATCAGCCCCGGTACATACCGTGGAGCTACCGACAAGTTAATATTTTCACCCGCTGTCAGGCCGTTTTCTGCCAAAATGCGGGAAACCGTGGTAAAAGCCAGGTCAGGTTTATTATTTTCCGCACTCAAATGAGCCAGAGTAACGGAATTAGTTTGTCCCGAAACAAGGGAAACTAAACTATGCCCCGCCACAATATTGGACAAGTGCCCCCTGTTGCCTAATATCCGTTTTTTCAGAGGCCAGGGATAAGACCCTCTTTGCAGCATATCGATGTCATGGTTGGCTTCCAGAATAAAATAATGAGATCCCCGGACTTTTTTCACGATTTCCGAGGTCATGCAGCCCGTATCCGTGATAATACTCGCCTTGGTATCCCCCTCGTAGAAAACATATCCGACGGGATCGGCTGCGTCGTGGGATGTGGAAAAAGTCTCGATTTTCAAAGAGTCAATTTCCAGGACATGGCCGGGCCTAAAACAACATACCTGCTGTTCATGTATTTTGCCCAGGCTAAACTGCAAAGCCCGCCAGGTTTTTTCCGTCACATAGACAGGCAAATCATAACGTTGGGCCAAAACTCCAACACCTTTTATATGGTCGCTATGCTCATGAGTTATTAAAATAGCGGAAAGACTCTCACATAATTCCCCCATAGCCTGTATTTTTGCTTCCAAAGCCTTTCCACTCATTCCGGCATCAACAATCACGGACGTATTATCAGATTTGATAAATATTGAGTTTCCAGAACTCCCACTAGCCAAAGTACAAACCTTCATGAGGGCCCCTTTCCCTACTGTTCCGCATTTAAATTTACGATCAGCCTAACTTCAGTGTATAAACAGTAACCCGGTAATGCAGCCCGCTGTCTTCCACATTAAACCGACATTCTGCTACACCGAATTCTTCCTGCCCCAACCCGCAGATAAACTCCTGGGCGTCTTTACGGCCCGGGTCAGAAAGGATTATCCTTCCGCCCGGCTTTAACAGCCTGTAAAAAATACTCTTTAGATAAGGATATAATGTCGGTTCGTAAAGTATATCAGAACCAAGTATAATATCGAAATCCTCTGTTATCTCAAAACTACGCCAATCGGCCTGAATCCTTTTTATGTTCCCTACTTTGTTCAGTTTCGCATTAAAAGCGCAAAAATCAAGGGCTTCCGGAAATAAATCCGTCTGATACACAACCCCGTTTTTAGCGGCAGCAACTATGCCGGCCAATCCTAACCCCGCTCCCAGTTCCAGGATTTTTTGCCCTGTGAGGTCCGGCCCTTGCCATAAAAACCGGGCCATACCGATGGCGGCAGGCCATAAAACCGCCCAAAACGGAACATCATCGTTGGTTTTGACCAGATTCAAAAGAGAATCTATGTCTTTCACGGCCCTAACCTTAAAAAACCGGCCACCCACATCTATTTCCAGTATTTCTGTAGCCACCAAATATATTTCACTTCCTTAACTTAACACAATTGGATAAAATATTGCAAGCAGCAATACCGGTCCTGATGATGAACATTCTCTAAAAAATCAAGACCATAGTTATTATACCATGGCCTCACAACTTCAAGCTATATTTTTTGTTATGGCTATACTTTGAACTTAGTTATCTTTTTCCTCAACTCATCAGCTGCCTCAGCCAGCCGCTGGGCATTCAATGTTACCTGTTCATTGGTATTCATCTGCTGCTGAGCGGCCGCCGAAACCTGTTGAACCGCCGATGACACTTGCTGGGCAATATTATTAATTTTATCTATGGCCTGAACAACCTGCGTGATGCCTGCTGATTGCTGTTGGGCCGCCGTCGAAATTTCCTGAACTATATCAACTGTATTTTCCACCGTCTCAACAATTTCCTTGAGAGCCTGTTGAGCGTCAGATGCTATAACTACTCCCTCTTCAACTTCTTTAGAACCAACAACCATGGCATTAACCGCCATGCTTGTTTCTGACTGGATCTCCTTAATCAGGTCGCCAATCTGCTGAGCAGCTTTACCGGAACCCTCGGCCAATTTTCTCACTTCATCTGCAACCACGGCAAAACCCCGGCCGTGTTCTCCTGCCCTAGCCGCCTCAATAGCGGCATTCAAAGCCAGTAGGTTAGTTTGATCGGCAATACTGGTAATCACGTTGACTATCTCGCCAATCTGTTCGGACCTTTCATTAAGGGTTTTTACCACCTGGGCCGATCTCTTCACGGTTTCAGAAATACTGTTCATTTTTAGCACAGCCCGTTCAACTTCATTAGCGCCCTTAATGGCCAACCGGGAGGCGTTTTGGGAAGCGCCGTGAGCATTTTGGGAACTTGCGGCAATCTGTTGTACGGCAGCCGATAAATCCCGCATGACCTGCAATGTTTCATTTAACTGATATGCTTGCCCTTGCGTACCACCCATTATTTGCTGTATGGCAGCAGAAATTTGCTGCAGAGCAGCGGTTGCTTCCTGAGTGGCATCATATACCTGCTGAGACTCGCAAGCCACATTATTGGCCGTTGACGCGCTCTGCTGAACAGTATCCCTTATGTCCTTAACCATCTTGTTGAAAGCAGTGGCCATTCGCCCAAAAACATCTTTGGTAGGAAAATATATTTCTCCGGTAAGGTCTCCTTCCGCCACTCTGTTAGTGGCCTGAAGAAATACCTGGAATATGCTTTTTAAAATCCTGGTCACCATATAGAGGATAAGAAGGCCGGAAATTACCCCAACGGGCATAACGCCTGTTACCAGTTGTTTTGTCTGTTCAGGAGTGGCCCCAAAATAGTGCATCAAAAAAAGAGTCCAAACCAAGGTGCCTCCGCCCGTAATAGCCACAAAAATAAGGCCTAAACGCACCATCGGCTTAATCCTGAAGCTTGGTCCTTTAGACATTATCCCACTTCCTTAGACAAAAATTGATAAAATTATAGTTCTGCCTTTATCCTCTTTTTTCCTGCCAGGGCGTTATAAAATGTTTATAAACTTTAATATTTTATAGCAGTTTTCACTCCCAGTGCATTTAATTTGTCATAAATCCCTTCGTAGCCTCTTTCTATATAATGGGTATTGCAAATTTCTGTTTCTCCTTCCGCCATCAAACCGGCAATTATCAATGCCGCCCCCGCCCTGAGGTCGGAAGCTTTAACTTTGGCTCCCTGCAGTTTTTCAACCCCCTGAATAATAGCAGTACGGCCTTCTACCTTTATTTTGGCGCCCATGCGTTTGAATTCATCGGCAACCTGCAGCCGGTTTTCAAAGATATTTTCCACAATTACACTGGTGCCTTTTACGGTGGTAAGCATAGCCATCACCTGCGACTGCATGTCCGTGGGGAACCCCGGATAGGGTAAGGTTTTAATGTCTATGGGCCGCAGTTTGCTCCGACGGCGCACTCGTACCTTTTCGTCTTCCTCCCTGATTTCTGCCCCTGCTTCCCTCAATTTTGCAATCAGGGGCTCGATATGGGTGGTAATCACACCATCGATAAGAAGGTCGCCGTCAGTAGCCACCGCAGCAACCATAAAGGTACCTGCCTCTATGCGGTCCGGAATGACGGAATAACGACCGCCTCGCAGCCGTTCCACCCCGTCGATACGAATAACGTCAGTTCCTGCTCCTCGCACCTTGGCGCCCAGGGAATTAAGGAAATTGGCCAAGTCGACAATTTCCGGTTCCTTGGCCACATTTTCAATGACCGTCTGGCCTTTTGCCAAAACAGCCGCCATCATTATGTTTTCCGTGGCACCCACACTAGGGAAATCAAGGTAAATTTTGGCACCCTCTAAACGGTCGCATTTGCCTTTTATTACGCCGTGCTCAAGTTCAATCTCGGCACCCATGCCGGCCAATCCCTTGAAATGCAGGTCCATAGGCCGGCTACCGATATTACACCCTCCGGGCAAAGAAATCTCCACTCTCCCCTGCCTGGCCAGTAATGGGCCCAACAGTAAATTAGAAGCCCGTAACTTCTTTACTAATTCGTATGGAGTCTGGTACCCAATATCACCGGGGACATGAATACGGATCGTATTCTTTTCGCACCAGTCGGCTTCCACACCCAGATTCTTAACGATGTCCAGCATTACATTTACATCACTGATGTTGGGAACATTGTCGATAATAACAGGTTCATCAGTTAATAGGGCAGCAGCAATAATAGCAAGAGCTGCATTCTTGGCCCCTGCTATTTTTACCTCGCCAACAAGCGGTGTCCCTCCCGAAATTATTAAGCTATTCACTCCGTTTTTGACCTCCTCAGATTGTCCACAGTCATACCTTATGTATATTCTCGATAAATGTAAATATTCCTGCCGGTCTTCCAACATAAAGACAGTTCTAAACCTTCCCGGTATAGAACTGTTCGGATTACCGCGGTATTTTTGCTGGCAACATTTTTACTGTATTTCATCACAAGTGAGGTTATTTTCAATTTCCCCGACTCCGGGCACCTGGGATACTATCCGTTCAACTGCCTCAGCCTGTCCGGGGTTTTTTACATAACCGGAAAGCCTTACTTTGTTGTTCTCTGTTTCCAACCGGATTGTCCCCGGGTTAACTACAGTATTGTGCGCTAACGCTGTTTCAATATTATTGACCAATGTAGCTTCATCTCTCACTAAATCAGTGGCGCCGATTTTCAAATGGTTTACCACGTTTTTTACACCGTAAACTTTTGCCGCCGATTCCAGTGCACTATTGGCTTGCGCCAGAGACGCAACATTACCTTCCAGGTACACGACACCATCATGAACACCTATTTCTATGTCATGCAGGTCAAGCATGGGATGCCTCCTAAAGCGTTCCTCGACGGCCGTATAAATCTGGGCATCAGTCACCGGCCTGTCCATGGCGACAGTTAAGCTGTTGTCTACTCCCGTTACTCCGGAAACCTTGCGGGCTAATTCTCCGGCCATCCATTTTTCAGCCAGAACATCAACCACTCCATGCAGCGTTACGGCGCCATTGGCAACATCAATATTAATATCTGCCGTCTTAGACAATCCCGCAGCTTCCAATTGGTCCACTATATCATTTTTGATTTGCTCGTCTTTCGTCATCAAAAACCCCCTCCTTCAAAGATGGTAATAATAGTCTGCCCAGAAGTTAACAAATTAGACCAAAAAAGCCCAAAATCCAAGAGTGGATTTTAGGCCTAATTCGACTTTAACCAGTCTGCAAATTCACTTTGAAATTCATCGAGGTTCATATCCAAAGCATGTTCAAAGCTTTGATTGATGGTTTCTCCCATGGAGAGCCTGACTAATATTTCCCACAGCTTACTCTCACCGTGTTTTTCTACAATATAACGGACCGCTTCATAGGATTGGCGGTATGCCAAGGACTGGTCGGCTAAAGCATCAAATTGTCTGTCCATCACATTTAACGGATACAACTCTTTCCCTGAGATAGGCTGCCTGTATTCTTCCTCTACATCCCCAACAATTTTAAATTCCTGATATAAAGCTATCCCTTCCGTAAGCCAGCGCGGATAATTTCCCCTGGTAATGTAATCAACTACCAAATGAGTGAATTCGTGCGCCATCGGACCCCTTGTTTCAAAAACGGCCTTCATGTCTTCAGGGGTATCCGCTTCAATCCATTGCTTGGGCGACAGCACTCTGATTACGCCTGCCCAATAAACACCCATGGCGCTTTCATCAGCATCCCAGCCAAAACTTTTGCTTAAGGATTCCCTGGTCGGGTACACAACGATAAGCACTTTATCCTTTGGGGCATAGGCAAAATCCCTTCTGATAGGAATATATGCATTTTCGGCAGCATCCAAAACCAACCGGGCTATATCCCGGTCGGCACTTTGATACCTGACAATAAAATGCTCTCCCTCATTTTGGTTCCAGGAACGGGTTTTCCACATCATCTGAGCTTTGCTGAGCTCCCTGAATATGCTGTAAATATAGGTTTTCGACAGCATGGGAGCCCGCACGGACACTATAACAAACAAAATAAAGAGGGCCAACACCAACTGTACCGTCTTTTTTAACAGAAAATTGGTACCAAGAAAGGTTGCATCGAGGAAACTCACTAGCCCTCCCCCCTCTCTGGCAAGTTCTCTCCAAAAACAAACAACAAATCAATAATGTTTATAAACCCAAATTCTCCTCTAATACAAATTATACAATTTTGCCGGCAGGGTACCTACCGGAAATAATCGCCATAAAGCCAAAAAAGGGGCCAAATGTTTCCTTGGGGAAATACCATTTGGCCCTCATAAGACTATCGCTGCGCCTATTTATTTTTGGGGCCGGACATAGCCTCAAAGTACTGCTTGATCAGGTTTTGCGCATCCTGGTACCTTGGGTCACCGGTTTTTATTTTCTGTAGCTCTTTGATGGCATCCATATACTGTTTCTTGCCGTCTCCAAGATAAATAGCATAATTAAAACGGGCCTGTGTAAAATTAGGGTCTATTTTCAAGGCCTGCCTTACTAATTCAATAGCCTTGTCCGTGTTACCGGTATAAAAATAAGCTGTGGCCAGGTCCCCTAAAACCAGTTTATTTTGGGGAGTCTCTTTCAGGGCTTTTTCATATTCGACAATAGCATCTTTAAAAAGTTTTTGGGCGCCTTCCACATCATTCTTTGTCAGCAGTTTATCCATGGCTTGGGAAAAATAAGCGTTACCCTTAGCCTCGCTACTGCCATTATTGGCAACGGCAGTACCACTCGAATAAGAGCCGGAACTAAAAGCCCAAAAACCAATGGATACAGACCCCAACAAGCCTATGGAAATCATGGCGACCAAAACATAAAGGACAATTTTGTTAGGCCTTTTCTTATTCATAAAAGCCATATATAAATAACCTCCCCTAAATTTTTTCGCATTTCTTACACGCAACTTATTATAACACAGCCCTTGGTCTAAAAAAAGGTATAATCTAAGCCAAACTTACCAACCTTTAGGTATATTCGGGCATGTCCAAAAGATAATAAGAGGAAGCTTATTTTTTAAGCTTCCCCATTATCAGCATTTTCCTTAATTGTTCTCTCTACTTCAGGTAAGGTAAAGGATTACGGAAACTGCCGCCCACCATTACCTCGAAGTGCAGGTGAGATCCTGTGCTTCTACCCGTGGAACCGACTTCACCAATTAATTGTCCGCGGGACACATACTCGCCCGGAGAAACCTCTATTTTAGAAAGGTGAGCATATTTTGTTCTTAGCCCATTGCCATGATCAATGGTAACCTGTTTGCCGTAAGCGCCGTCCCAACCTGTCGAAACCACCCTTCCGTCTTCTGCCGCACCTACCGGCTGTCCTGTATAACCGTCAATATCCAACCCTGTATGCATGCTCCCCCACCTGCTTCCGAAGGGGGAAGTAATGCGGCCGCCGGTAGGCCATGCCAAACGACCGCTGCCGCCCCTGCTCGCCACAACCAGCCTGGCTCCTCTTACAACTATTTGGTCTTTGGCCGGTTTAATAACTTTTTGGTTTAATACGGTACGGTTCTCCACGGTTCCATTAGCCAAAACCAGCTTGTAAGTAACTTCGCGGCTACCGTTTTCCCCTTTTTGGTTAATTTTTTGTCTTCCTTTCCACATACTTTTATCGGCTATTACTTTCACGTTATAGGGGATAGTCTCTTTAACAGTAGCTTTCGCCTCTACTACAACGGTTAACAGAGGTTCTTCCTTAACAAGTTTTATTTCCTGGCCCAAATCAAGCCTTTCGCCCTTAATTTCCGGGTTAGCAGCCTTCAAATCAGCCACATGGGTATCATATTTACGAGCAATGGTCCATAATGAGTCGCCGCTTTGCACTATGTGTACCCTGGCCTTTTCTTTACCATGCATAAGTTTTTCCACTGCCTGGTCCACGGTAACTACATCTGCCAGCGAAGCAGGAATTTCGGAAATTTCTACTTTTTCCCGGAATCCTACGGATAAAGTTTGCATATTATTTATATTGGCAGTAAATCTTTTCTTAATGGTATCGAGGACTTTATTTGCCTCTGCCCGGCTTGCCAGAATAGCCACCGTTTTCCCATTTACTTTTAAACCTGTCGCCACCCCGACAAAGGTCAGTTTTTTATCCAGTATTGGTTTTAACGCACCTATATCGGCAATCAGGTATCTTTTTGCTTCCGTATCAACAAAGTTTACTTTTTCTTTTATAATTAACTTTTGCTTCCACTGGTGGGCCTTTTCTTTCTTCAGTTGCTCCAGTACTTTTTGGGCTGCCCTCTTATCCGAAACCAAGGCTACCTGTTTTCCATCTACCTTTACTGCCACCGCCTTTTCAGTAGAGTAAGCTACGGATACACCGGTAATAACGGCCAAACACAAAACTGTGGTCAAAACTACTACTGCCTTTTTCCACTTACCATTTGAACCGCCCAAATTTATCCGGCTCCAAATATTTATTAAAGTATTACTGCAGGTTTTTCTCAAAAACTTTACCGCGGTAAACAGGGAAATTTTTTCTTTCAGAAAAGACCGGAAAGGAAATCTTACGGAAGGACTTTTTTTGGCTAAAACTGTTTGTCTCGGTGCCATAATATGTTGTTTTCTTTGACTGTGTTTACTAAAATATTCCTTGGTTTTCTGCAAACGTAATTTTTTTCGGGAAGATTTAAATAGCGAAGTAAACTTTAAATCGGTTTTAATTAGCGATGAAAAAAAGGTTCCATTCTTGGCTGCCAAGCTCCCAAAAATCGACCTGGCTTTGTCAGTTATCGACTTCATCAGGCGCTCCTTTCTCACTGCCGGTACCTTTTTTGATAAAAAAAGACTCGTTTCGCACGCAGTCGCAGTTGATTATTTTATTGTATTGTACGATTACCGTTAACATTATAGCACAGGAAACATTTTCCCGTAAACCCTTAATTTTCGACAAAGCCCATCGCCGTAGTGCTTCGCAAATATACCCCATGTAGGTAGGCGCCCCGGTGCTAAAGGTTTTGCATGTTCCTCGCTTAAAAAATTATCAGAAAATTACAAAAACGCACTTATTTTAATAATTTTTAAGCCCCAAACCCGCTTAAAACAAACTAGCCCTTTCCAACCAAAACGGAAAGGGTTTTTTAATGGCAAAAGTTAAATATATTAATATCTCGCTATTGACGCGTGGGATCAAATTTATTAATATAAAAATGAACATTATTCATTTATGGATTACATTCATTATTAATAACTTTTTTATGCCCTCAAAAAACGTTCCCGGGAAGAAAGGGGTGAAAAGAATGGCCGCAAGACCTAACCGGCGGGAAAAGAAAAAAATGCTGGCCAGGCAAAAAATTATGGACGCAGCTCTGCAACTTTTTGTGGACAATGGGCTAAAAGAAACATCCATAGCAGAAATTATGGAAGCAGCCGATTTGGGGACCGGGACCTTTTATAACTATTTTCGGTCAAAGGAAGATGTGTTGGAACAATATATTCATGAAAAAATAGCTGATGCCAGGACAGCTATTGAAAAAACAGCAACCCAACCCGTACCGGCTTCATCAAAACTGGCCGAAATTCTGATTCTTGTCAGCGAAACATTCCAAAAGAATTCCTATTTAACATATTTTTTTCTTCAATTGCAAAAATCGAATCCCACTTTACAGGCCCCGGTCGGACACGGAATGGTCTTCAAGGAAATTCTCCTGAAAGTGATCCGGGAGGGACAAAGTTCAGGTGAATTCAAAAATGATATCCCTCCCGAAATAATCCTCGAGCTGATTCACGGTGTTTTATGGTCATCTCTGACCGGAGCCAATCAAGGTAATGATCTCACCAATAATATCCGGCTCAAACTTGACCTGCTTTTGCACGGTATATTAAACAAAAAGGGGTAATGTATATGCGTTTGAATTTGGAACAAAATCTAAGCAGGTATCCGCTGGCGGCAAAATTATACCGTCAACTTACATTGCGTAAAGCAGTTCAGTTTGCCGTAGCCTTCATCATGCTTTATGCAGCCTGGGAATTTTACCACTTTGTTGAGTATATCAGGGGCAGCGGCCTGGGGCCGGCCCCCCATCGCCCCCCCGTGGCCGAAGGATTTTTGCCTATAGCAGCAGTTTTAGCTTTTAAAGCTCTATTTGCCCTGAAAGAAATTGACCCCATACACCCAGCCGGACTAATGATTTTTATTGCTACACTTACCACAGCATGGGTTTTCAGGCGGGCTCTCTGCTCCTGGATTTGTCCTATAGGTACCTTGTCTGAAACTTTGGGGCAACTGGGCCGTAAACTGATTGGCCGTAATTTAAACGTTCCAAAGTGGCTTGACCGCTTATTGCTTGGTATCAAATACCTGTTATTCTTTTATGTCGTGAAAATGATACTCCTGATTCCCACCGATGAAGCCGTAGCTTTCATGAAAATACCTTATTATGCTGTTTCCGATATAAAAATGTTTGATATGTTCATGAATTTGGGCGTCAAAGCCCTGAGCATAATTCTGGTTCTCGCTGTTCTCTCCGTGCTGATTAAATCTTTCTGGTGCCGGTACTTGTGTCCTTATGGAGCCCTGCTCGGTGTTCTCGGCTTCCTCAGCCCCATATTTTTAACTATTAACCATGATACTTGCCATAACTGCGGCGCCTGTAACCGTGTATGCCCAAACAGGGTAGATGTACAGGGGAAAAAGCGCCTGGTGGCATCCACTGAATGTACGGGCTGCACCTCCTGTGTATCGGCCTGTCCACAAAAAGGAACTTTGCAGTTTAAATTGTTCGGTTTATTACCCATCAGCCCGCTGGTATTTTCACTTGGGTTTTTAAGCCTCTTCTTCGGCATTATTCTTTGGGCCAAACTTACAGGGCACTGGGAAACCAACCTGACCATCGAAAATTACCGGGCTATTGACCAGATGATGTCCGGCGGTTTCGGCGGCATGTAAATTAAGGCGCTCCCAAGGGAGCGCCAGTTTATTTTTACCACCAAAACCAGAAAAACGGGAAGAAGAATGGGAAGAAAAACCTGAAACGCCAAGGCCAAAACAGTTGTGCCGAAATATTGGGATCGGCGTAATTTTCCGGGTTGGCGCCAGCTTGTATTTCAGTATCTGTGGCTGCTTCAGCAGAATAGATGTCCGGATGCCAGCCAGGCATATAACCGGGCATTCCCGGATACATACCGGGCATATAACCGGGCATATATCCATAGTATGGCATTGGACAGCCACCCATAGGTGGATAAAAGGGATAAGTTACTCCGGGGTAATGACTGTATCCGCACATGCTGATTACTCCTTTCAGTACTCAAGTTTCATCTTATAATATGAATCTGCTAAATAGACGGATACATTTTTTTGTTATGTTAGTGAATTAATTGCGACCTAATACAGACCCCCATCTCAAACCTTTGGGGTAATGATTTTTTAGCAGGCCGTTGACTAATTTACCCCATCCCAGCGGAAACCCATCAACAGTCACTATCGCCCATCCCTGCTCTCCCCCCTGTATTATGAGGGATTCTCCTTTTAGGTAACGGTAGACATCTTCGTTGTCCGCCCTTAAGTTAACGGTACGTTTCCATTCACCGGCATGCAGGCCCAAAGCCAACGCATGAGATGGCTCGAATCTTCCTCTTTTTACCGTCCCCAAGTGCCAGCCGGCACGGCTTATTTTTAGTCGGCTCAGCTCCGGCAACCGGTCAAATACAGCATATAACTGGTCGCCAAACATGAGATAAGGACCTTCCGGCACAATATTTAAGGTCTCCCGGCAAAAAGTCGCAAATAACTTTTGTACTTCCGGTGAAACCTCGTTGATTTTGTCGACCCCTGACTTTCGGCCGGGCCATAGCTTTTGTTCGGCCCTTAGTATCTGGCCCGCCCCGGCATCGCCTTTTTTCCGCAGCCGGGCCACAAAATGTCCCTCCCCTTGTACTTTATGGGGCCAAATCCGCACCGTACCTGCTAAGGTCCCCGGCGCAAGCCAATCATTTTCGACCGGGCATATTTCAAAGTCATTATGTGCCTGTAAAAAACTGTTTACCTGTTCTTCGTTTTCCTCTGGAGAAAAAGTGCAGGTCGAATATACCAAAACGCCTCCCGGTTTAAGCATTGACGCCGCCTGTGCCAATAAATTTTTTTGCAAGGCGGCACAGCGCTGCGATTTCCCTTCCGACCAATCCAGGCAAGCCTCAGGAAGCTTGCGGAACATCCCTTCCCCGGAACAGGGCGCGTCAACAAGAATTTTATCGAAATAGGCAGGCATACGCTCCGCCAATTTTTCCGGTGTTTCATTAGTGACCAGGATGTTCCTGGCCCCCCACCGTTCCAGATTTTCGGCAAGGGCTTTCACCCGGTTGGCATTAATTTCATTAGCAACCAACAGTCCTGTATGGCCCAGGTAGCTGTAAATATGAGTAGATTTACCGCCCGGAGCGGCGCATAAATCCAATATCCGTTCCCCTGGTTGGGGCTGTAATATTTCGACGACGGCCATAGCGCTCGGCTCCTGAATATAATAAAGACCGGCGGCATGGTAAGGATGTTTTCCCGGCCGGTCGTCGGGGCTATAATAAAATCCCAGCCTGCACCACGGAACAGGGCGCAAAGAAAAGGGTACGCGGCTGACCAGACTGTCCCGGGAAATTTTCAGCGGATTTACCCTGATTCCCCGGGCAGCTTCCTCCCCGTAACTTTCACAAAATAAATTAAACTCCTCCTCACCCAGTAACAATTTCATTTTCTCAATGAATTTTGCAGGCAATTCAGGCATGGGATTCAGTCCTTTAATTCATTGCTTTTTTCCAGGTTTTCCATGGCAACAGAAAGCATTAGTTTTATCCTGTTTAGCTGGTTTACTTCACTTGCCCCGGGATCGTAATCGATGGGGGCAATGTTAGCCAGCGGATAAGCCCCGCGCAGTTCCCTGATCATACCCTTACCGGTAATATGGTTCGGCAGACAGGCAAAAGGCTGCAGGCAGACAATATTGTTCACCCCACTATGGATAAGTTCTACCATCTCGCCTGTCAGGAACCAGCCTTCACCCGTCTGGTTAGCCAGGGACAAGTGCCGCTCCGCCAACCTGGCTATCTCCTCAATCGGTTTTGGGGGTTCGAAACGTTTACTTGTAGCCAAGGCCTTCCGCATATGCTTCCTGTAAGCTTCCATTACTTTAATGGAAATACTTCCGGAAATCATCTTTTTAAAACTCCCCGATAACTGCTCGTACTTTATCTTGTTGTCAAAAGCGCTGTACATCAGGAAGTCAGTCAGGTCAGGCACAACGGCCTCTGCTCCCTCAGCTTCCAGCAGCTCGACAATATTATTATTCGCGGTAGGATGAAATTTAACAAGGATTTCACCTACTACCCCCACCCTGGGTTTACTCATGTTTTCGTGAATTTCCAGATTATCAAAATCTTTAACAATTCTATAAATATTTTCTTTAAATTCTTTTCTACCGCCTTTTCGCAAATGTTCCTGGCACTTATCTACCCAGTATTCATATAGCTTGTTGGCCGAGCCGGGTACCTTTTCATAAGGCCGTACCCTGTACAGTACCCTCATTAACAGGTCGCCGTAGACCAGTCCCATCATCAGGTCATTAAACATTGAAATAGTTACTTTGAACCCAGGTTGCTTTTCCAGGCCCGAAGCATTCAGTGAGATTACAGGTACATGGCCCATTCCGGCATCTCTTAATGCTTTCCGGATAAAAGCAATGTAATTGGTGGCCCGGCATCCTCCGCCTGTTTGAGTGATTATGACCGAGGTGTTCTTTAAATCGTAATCACCTGAATTTAAGGCCTTCATTAACTGGCCTACAACTATAATTGCCGGATAACAGGCATCATTATGGACGTATTTTAAACCTTCGTCGATAGCAGTCTTGTCAACTGATGGCAGGACCACTATTTTGTAGCCCGCCTTTTCAAAACCGGTTCTCAAAAACTGAAAATGGATCGGCGACATCTGGGGGGCCAGAATAGTATGTGTTTTTTTCATTTCTTCAGTGAATATGACTTTACCGGGATTTTCATATAATTTCCGCGGTACAAAGTTCCTCTTATCCCTCTCTTTTATGGCTGCAATCAGAGAACGGACACGTATTCTTGCCGCCCCCAGGTTGTTTATTTCATCTATCTTCAACACTGTATAAATCTTACCGTATGACTCCAGTATTTCTTTCACCTGGTCCGTAGTTACAGCATCCAGGCCGCAGCCGAAGGAATTCAACTGAATTAGCTCCAGATTCCTCTGGCGGGCCACGAAACTGGCTGCCGCATACAACCTGGAATGATAAACCCACTGGTCTACAACCCGCAAGGGCCTTTCCACTTCAGCCAGGTGCCTGATGGAGTCCTCCGACAGCACGGCAAAACCGAAGGACTTAACCATCTCCGGTATACCGTGGTTGATTTCAGGGTCAATATGATAAGGCCTTCCCACCAGGACAATGCCTTTAATGTTGTTGGCTTCTATGTATTTAATGGTTTCTTCTCCTTTTTTCCGTACATCCTCCTTATACCTGGCCAGTTCGGCATAAGCTTTATCTAAAGCCCTGGCAATCTCTTTTTTAGGAATACCCTCAGGGGCAAGTTCTTCCGTCAAGCGTTTAACCATTCTTTTCGGCATATCCAGCGGCAGGAAGGGATGGTAAAAAATGACATTATTTTGCTTCAGAATATCCATATTGGCGTTAATAGTTTCAGGGTAGGATGTAACTATCGGACAGTTATATTTATTGTCGGCATTTTCATCTTCTTTGATATTATATGGTATACAGGGGTAAAAAATCTTTTTTACGCCTTTATTAATCAGGTCCGTAATATGCCCATGCACCAGTTTTGCCGGATAGCAGGTAGATTCCGATGGAATGGTTTCCATGCCCAGCTCATATATTTTCTTTGATGAGCGACCGGAAATCACCACTCTATAGCCAAGCTCCGTGAAGAAGGTAAACCAGAAAGGGTAGTCTTCATACATATTCAACACCCTGGGCAATCCTATAACGCCCCTGGTCGCTTCTTTTTTCGATAAGGGTTTATAGCTGAATAATCTTTTATACTTATACTCGTATAGATTGGGGACTTCATTGGCGACCTTTTCCTTGCCCGCTCCCCTTTCACACCGGTTACCCGAGACAAATTCCGTCCCGTTGGAAAAAGTCTTAACAGTAATCAGGCAATTATTTCCACATAAACCACAACGTTTGAAAGATGTTGCCGTGGAAAAGTTATTCAGTTCTTCTCCTTGCAACAGGCTTGAAGTATGTCCCTCCACGTAACGCTCCCTGGCAATCAGAGCCGCGCCAAAAGCTCCCATTAGACCGGCAATGTCCGGGCGGACCACCGGTCTTTTGATTATTTTCTCCATGGCCCGGAGCGCCGCATCGTTATAAAAGGTTCCACCCTGCACAACAATTTTTTCTCCCAGGTCATCGGCGCTCCTCAACCTGATGACCTTAAACAGGGCGTTCTTAATAACAGAAGTGGATATACCCGCAGAAATATCGCCAACATCAGCGCCTTCCTTCTGGGCCTGTTTTACTTTGGAATTCATAAACACAGTGCAACGGGTACCCAGATCAACAGGTTTCTTAGCTGTTAAGCCCAGCCGGGCAAATTCCTTTACATCCATATTTAACGAATTGGCAAAGGTTTCTATGAAAGACCCGCAGCCGGAAGAACAGGCCTCGTTTAACATGACCGAATCAATGACTCCATCGCGGACCACCAAACTTTTCATGTCCTGACCGCCGATATCCAGAACAAAATCCACCCCTGGCAGGAAGAAATCAGCGGCTTTATAGTGGGCCACCGTTTCTATCTCTCCGATATCTACCTTTAAAGCGGCTTTTATCAGGTGTTCACCATACCCGGTGACAGCAGAGTTAACTATCCTTGTCCTGCTGTTCATCTTGCTGTATAAAGTTTTTAAAGCTTCCACGGTAGACTCCAGCGGGCTGCCCATATTGCTCCCGTAATGGGAATATAACAGATTGCCGGCTTCATCTATCAAAGCAATTTTCGTAGTCGTGGAACCGGCATCGATACCCAAATAGGCATTACCTTCATAGGTCTCCAGCTCAACCCTTTTTACCTTATGCCGGGCGTGCCTTTCGCTAAATTCTCTGTATTCTTCTTCATTGGCAAACAATGGCTCCAGGTTTTCGCTGTCTTCATTGTTTAAGCTGTAAATCCTGGGCGCCCGTTCATAAAAACACTCAAAGGGTATCGGCGTTTCCTCCCGGGAAGACAGAGCTGCTCCCAGGGCCACAAAAAACTGGGAATCATCGGGGAAAATGACACTCTCATCGGCCAACCTGAGGGTTTCTATGAAACGCTTCCTGAGTTCGGACATGAAATGAAGCGGGCCGCCTAAAAAAGCCACTTTACCGCTAATCGGCCTCCCCTGCGCCAATCCGCTGATGGTCTGGTTGACCACAGCCTGCAGAACCGATGCAGCAATGTCCTCCTTAGCCGCCCCTTCGTTTAGCAGGGGTTGGATATCAGTCTTGGCAAACACTCCGCACCTGGAAGCAATAGGGTAAATGTTTTTATGCTTTTTAGCCAGCTCATTTAGCCCTATGGGGTCAGTCTGCAGCAGAGCAGCCATCTGGTCAATAAAAGCTCCCGTACCGCCGGCACAGGTCCCGTTCATCCTTTGCTCGATTGAATCTCCAAAATATGTAATCTTGGCGTCCTCACCGCCAAGCTCTATGGCTACATCAGTATTGGGAATTTTCCTTCTGACAGCATTGACACAAGCAATAACCTCCTGGATAAAAGGCACATCCAACCTTTGGGATATACTGAAACCTCCAGAGCCCGTAACCATTACAGTCAACAGGTTTCTCTCCATAATTTTTTTGGCGTCCTCAAGCATGGCAAAAACTGTATTTTTTATGTCGGATAAATGCCGTAAATATTTTTTGTAAACGATATTATCGTCCTGGTCCAAGATAACCATTTTTACCGTGGTCGAGCCCACATCGACCCCAACATGCAAAACCTTGTTCATTTTTGTCCTCCATTGTGCGTCAAAAGTATCTATCCCACTTAATCTGAAACAACCGTATATTAAACCGTCCGGAAAAGTTAAACGGTAATCCCTTTGGCAAAGGCGCTGACATAACTGGCAACGCAGGTCTCTAAACCAATATTTCCGGTTAAATCGCCATTGACCAAAAAAGTCATAAAAAGACCAAAGTTAGCAGCCAAAAAGTTAACAGCCAGAATCTCAGGATTTTCTTTGATAACTCCCTTTTCCTGCATCTTAGCCAGATACTCTATAAGTAATTTTTTCAATTCGCCGGAAAACTTCAATAAAGGCGCATCAAAGGTAGAAGTTAAATCATCGTTTTTAAACTCCATCAAAATTATCTGCCGGTTCTTCAACAGGGTATCCTGGTAACAGTAGCTTATTTTAAGTAAATCCTTTTCCAAATCCCATTCCAGATTGTTCTCGAAGAAAGACTTGAATTGGGGGGAAAATATGAAAGTTTCAAAGGCTTTTTCGAAGAGGTTCCTTTTGTTCAAAAAATGGCGGAAAACTGTCATTTCACTGACGCCCGCTTCTCTGGCAATTTCTTTGGTCGTAACGGAATCGTATCCCTTTTGGGAAAAAAGAATTATTGACGCGTTTAGTATTTTATCTGCAGTTAAGCTGCTCATATATTTTCCTCCACAGTAATACCTTTGTCCAGTGTATATCTCATTATATACATATTGTTAAAGACATTGTTACATGACGGCAACCTTAATATGGTCGGATTATACCAATACAAAAAATGTTAGCACCCGCTAACAGCATTTTATCACTAATTTTTGACAACTTCAATCACCTTTCCGCTTTGTTTTCACCATATTTCTTTCGCTAAATCATAGCCGGTATCTCTTGGTGCACCACGCAGCGAAAGAAAATTTTTCCGGCATGCCCTTGGGCTATACTTTCTTACTCACTAAAAAAGACCTGCCGGTTATACAGGTTTTACGGTTGAAGGGGAATAATTATGTCATTGTCGGCCGGTTCCAAATCTGTTCCCAGTGAAAGAAGGGCCTCGCCAAGCATGCCTAAAAGAGGGCTTTCCGATGCTACCAGCCTTTGAATTACCGGCAACAACTCTTCGTCAAGAACCTCGTCCCCCTGGTAGTGCGCTACCATAATCGTGGCCAGCAGGTCGCCGAGGGTCATGAATGGAGAAACTTTCTGCCTCACGATAAGAGCAGCCTGCTCCACCGCTTCTTCTTCAGTCAAACCCTGGCCCATAATAATACGGGCTAAAAAGTGCGGCGCCAAATCACGCAAACCGTCTGTCAAATATTTTTTGGCATAAACCGGGAATTTCAGACTTCCTGTATCGTAGTCAATTTCTTCAATTCTCGATGTCTTTATTCTTAATTTATTATCGGGCGTCCATTCGATGGTCCGGTACGGGTTAGGATAAGTCACCAGAGAACCCGTTTCAACGTCATAGATATATTTATTGCCAATCTGCTTGGCAGTAATATCCTGGGCATGAAAATGCCCGGTAAAGACTGCCGCCATACCGGCATCAGCCAAATCTACAGCTATTCTGTCGGCATCCTTAATCACATATTGAGCAAAAAACCGGCGCTGCACACTAAAGTGGTCCATTAAACCATGATGCATCATGCCCAAAACAATTTTCCCCTGCGCCTTGGCTTTTTTTATCTGCCCGATAATCCAATTCAGTGTAGCCCCAGAAAAAGCGCCTTCCGTTTTGGGCCGCCCAACAGTGTGGTTACGGTCATATATCGCCGAATCCATGACGATAAGCCTTAACCCTTGAACAGGCTCCACCACATAACTCAACGAATTGGTATCAACGGCAAGAGCCTCTGCATAGCCAAAATCTTTGTAAATCTCTTTAAACTGCTCAGGCGAAACATTTTCAACCGGGATTACCTGCGCGCCTTCAAATTTAAAGGCATGGGGGTTGTTAATATCATGGTTGCCATTAATGACATAAACTTTCCTGCCGCTGTCTTCCAGTTCTTTTAAATATGATGCAACCTTCAGGTGATTAACAAGTTCCCCGTCTTTGGTCAGGTCCCCCGAAATAAGCACGATACCGGCGTCACTGGCTTTAATCTGATTAATTGTTTTTCGCAAAATGGCATTACTTTCCGCCAACAGTTTCCGGTCCCCGGCCAGGTACTCTTCGAAAGCAGCGCCTGTAGTACCAAGTTCCGGGGTATAATAATGGGGGTCGGAAAAAATAATTATCTTTTTATAATTCAATTTGTGGCGCTGCTGTTCCCTTGCACAGCCAAACCGTCCCCAAATTGTATTGTTCGGCCCCCGGGTAGCCCCCACCGGTTTTACCGACCCGGCAGGAGAAATTATCCCTAAGCCCATTACCAGAACCAGGAACAACCCTATCAGCCAACGCGGTTTAAATATGAACACAATTAATTTCACCGGGCCTAAACCCTCCTTAATGTAAAAGGCTGGGTTCTGTAGTTTGGCAACTTTTTGATGCATTTTACCGCTGCTGGACTATCTTTCCAACTTGTTGTATAATTTTATCCACTGCATCCTATGTTAGGAAAAAGCATATTATAACGGGGTAAAGATTGGAAAAGGAGTCAGGATATGAGATTACCTCCTGCATTTTTAACCAAAATGGAACAGCAACTGGGCAGCAATGTTGCGCGCTTTTTGCAAAGCTACACCGAACCCCGCACAGCCGGGTTGCGCGCCAACACCCTAAAGATTTCACCGGAAGCTCTACAGGAACTGCTTCCTTTTTTACAGGAACGGGTCTCCTGGTGCAGGGACGGTTTCTATTACAACGAGGAAGAAGTTAGACCGGCAAAACTGCCCCACTATTACGCAGGTCTTTACTACATCCAGGAACCAAGCGCCATGCTCCCGGCCGAACTGTTACAGGTTCAACCGGGTGAGCGGGTGCTGGACTTATGCGCAGCGCCAGGCGGGAAATCTCTGCAACTTGCGGCCCATTTAGGAAAGGCGGGGCTTCTTGTAGTCAATGACCCCCATCCCCAACGAGCCAAGGTATTGTTAAAAAACATAGAACGGTATGGCGTGACAAATGCTGTTGTTTTGAGTGAGACTCCCCAGCGGCTGGCCCATATCTTCGCAGATTTTTTTGATAAAATTTTGGTAGATGCTCCGTGCTCCGGCGAGGGTATGTTCCGCAAAGAACCGGAAATGGCCAAAAACTGGAGTGAAGCAGAGGTGGCCAAATATGCCAAGTGGCAGGCCGCCATTTTAGAGCATATTCCTCAAATGCTCCGACCAGGCGGCGAAGTGGTTTACTCCACCTGCACCTTTTCCCGGGAGGAAAACGAACAGCAGGTACTCCGGTTCCTGGGCGCTTTTCCTGATTTTGAACTGTTGGAAATGCGCCGACTGTGGCCTCATGAAGTTAGAGGCGAGGGACATTTTGCCGCAAAAATAAAAAACCTGTCTTTACAGGCAGAAAAAAAGGAATGTTTAATGGACAAAAACGGTCTCTGGCGACAGCAGGAAAAAAATGGCCTTACGCCGGAGGCAAAGCAAGCCCTGGCAGAATTCTCACTGCAGGTTTGGCAGGCTGCCGAAGGTTGGCAGGCATGGCTGCCTGAGGGTGGCATGGTGATAGAACGGGCCGGCCATATTCTTTGGGAAAGCTTATGCTTGCCGCCTTTGCGCGGCTTGAAGGTGCTTCGCTCCGGTTGGCTTCTGGGCACAATCCAAAAAGGGCGATTTCGCCCCAGCCCGGCCTTTGCCCTGGGCCTGCCCCCGGAGGCAGTCCATTCGGCAATCCAGCGGTTGGATTTATCATCTCACAACGCCGATGACAACTCTGTAGCCCTTCGCTATTTGCGCGGGGAGACCATCCAACGTGAGGGAAAAGTATGGGCCAAGGGCTGGCATTTGGTATCTCTGGACGGTTTTGTACTGGGGTGGGCAAAGGGAGCAGGAAATTGGTTAAAAAATGAGTTTCCCCCCGGCTGGCGTCGCATAGACGGAGAAGAAAGGTAAGGTGAAATCAATGGCGGAAAAAGAACGGCAGCGCCTGGACAAAGTGTTGGCCCATATGGGATTGGGCACACGCAAAGAAGCTAAAAAGTTGATTAAAGAGAGAAAAGTAGAGGTCAACGGGGAATTGGCCCAGGACCCGGGATTACATGTCCGGCCCGGTCAGGACCGCATTGTGGTAAATGGCAAACCCGTAGAATACCGGCAGTTTGTCTATTTAATGTTAAACAAACCGCAGGGTGTCCTGTCCGCCACTGGGGACGAGTCTGGTCAAGTGGTGGTTGACCTGCTGTCACCCAATTACCAATCCTTTCATCCATTCCCCGTAGGGCGGTTGGACAAAGATACAGAGGGCTTGCTTTTACTTACCAATGACGGTCACCTGGCCCACCGGCTCCTGTCACCGAAAAAACATGTGCCGAAAACCTATTATGCCATAGTTAGCGGAATGGTTACACAAGAGGACGTGGAAATGTTTCGTCAGGGGGTAGTTTTAGACGATGGCTACCGCACTTTACCCGGCTGCCTGAAAATTCTCCGGTTCGGACCGGAATCGGAGGTTGAACTGACTATCTACGAAGGAAAATATCACCAGGTTAAGCGTATGTTTCAGGCAGTTGGCAAAACAGTAACCTATCTGAAGCGGATTGCCATGGGCCCCCTGACGCTGGATAATACTCTAAAACCGGGGGAGTACCGCGAATTGACGGAAGAAGAAATTACCTCCCTGCGGGAACACCCCGGAGACACCGGTTAAGCTGTTATTTAGCAACTGAAGGCCGAAAATCACCCTTTGGGCCAATACCGGTTGCTGTGCCCAAATCTTGTCTGATAGTATTGAAAAATAATATTTTGTCCTAGAAAGCTCGGCACTTAACCGGAGGTAGTATGACTGCAGGCAAAGTTTACTTTTTATCAAAAGTAGAATTATTTGCACATTTAAGTCCACAGGATTTGGCAGAGCTTGCCAGGGACTTTGAATGGGCAAAATTTGACAAGTACTCGGATATCGTACCCCAGGGCGAGAAAAACTTTAAATTTTATGTCCTCGCCGAGGGCAAGGCAGAGGTGTTGATTAATAATCAGCAGGATCCATTGAAAGTTAATTCTTTCGGCCCTGGCGACATTTTCGGCGAGATATCCCTTTTTACCGGAAATCCTCCTCCCGTTACCATACGGTGCACAGAAAACTGCAAAGTCCTGGTAATGAATCGGGATAACTTTGCCCGTATGCTAACACGCTGGCCAAAACTTTATGAAAAGTTCCTGGAAAAACTTTCTCATCACCTGATGCAGGCCAATATGAGCATGTGGGAGACCCGCTACAAGGAACTTTTACGCGCCGGTCTCCTGGCAAATCAATTACAATATAAATTTTACGGCTTATGGGGAAGCAGAAAGACTACCAGAGAAGTCGAAAGTAAACTGGCTGAATTTTCCAGGAACGGTGGTAATTTGTTGGTTTTAGGCGAACGGGGAACAGGCCGACAGATGTTCGCCTGGTATTTACATAAACAACAGTTTGGTGAATCAGCTCCTTTTATCGTTATTGACGGGGTTCATTTTGACCGGTATTGGGGGGAAATACTTTACCATAAGGCAAAAGAAGGTAACCAATGCCCTAAAATCACCATAGACAGCCTGTTAGATATTGTCAAAGGCGGTACCTTGTTTATCAGAGACATAAACATGATTTCCGCCAGGAATCAGGTGCAGTTAGCCAGGGCCATCCGCCGCACGGAAACAGCCTGCCGTATTATTGGCAGCATCAATGTAGGCTCTGACCAGATACCGACAGATTTGGCCACACCGTTAACAAAATGTTTTGATCTCAGATATGAGATTACTCCTTTGCGGGAGCGAAAACGGGATATCCCCGTTATTGCCCAGGGTATTCTAAATAAACTGGCGCAACAAAACAACCGGAAAACACCCGTATTGGACCCACAGGCCAACAAGCTTCTCCTTTCCCATGACTTCCGTCAGGGGAACGTTACAGAACTGATTCAGGTCATAGAAAGAGCCTTCCTTTTGGCGGATGACGAAATTATCGGCCTTGAACACCTTTTCTTTGGCCAAACCCCCAAAAAGCTGGATGAAAGTATTGACCTTCTTACATGGGCATGGGTTAAAAAACTCATAATAAATAAAAAATTTCCGGTACAAATTCAAAAAGTTTCCTTCCTATTTTTCAGCTTTATCACCTTCTGTTTAATTTGGGGTCCCAAAACAAAGTTGACCGGAATTCTGTCCAGTATCATCTGGGGACTGTGGTGGCCGGCTTTGGCCATATTCTCGCCATTATTCGGCCGGATATGGTGTTGTATTTGCCCCTTCTCCGGCCTTTTTGAACTGGTTCAAAAATACGTTCATTTCAACCGCACTATCCCCAATTTTCTGAAAAAGTATGATTACGCGCTGGTAACTTTTTTGTTCCTACTAATAGTTTGGGTAGAAACAGTGGCCAACATTCGCTCTAGCCCCGTTTATACAGGACTGCTGTTTATTTGCATTATGGCGCTCGCCGGTATCATCGGCATCATTTTTGTCCGGCACACATGGTGCCGTCACCTGTGCCCGCTCGGCGGATTTGTCGGTATGGCATCAATAGGCGCTATGCTTGAAGTCAGAGCCGATCCAAATATATGTTTAAGCAAATGTTCCACTTATGAATGTTACCGTGGTAAAGATAACTCACCAGGCTGTCCGGTACTTCGGTATGCGCCTTTTATCGATAATAACCTGGACTGTAAACTGTGCTTACGCTGCATCCACAACTGCCCCAACGGTTCAGCCAAACTCAATTTGCGTTTTCCCGGCAAGGAAGTATGGCACCTGACCAGGATTAATCAGGGTTATGTAATTTTCATCGGAACAGCCCTGGCCATCCTGGTACCTATGCTTTATTTTCAACAGTTACAAAAGTTTTTGCCTTTTTCAACGTGGCAGGTAGCGTTTACTTTATCATACTGGCTGACTGCACTGATATCAGCCGTTGCAATCCGGTTGATAGCCCGTCCATTCCGCAATAAAACGGCTTCCCGCCGCATCAAACTGGTTTTTGCACTGGTTCCTATGGTATTGGCCGGCCATATTATTTATCAACTTTCCTACCTCCCAGGTATCACGGCCGTCAATCTTGGTGTAATCCTGGAGCCGCCCGGGAGCTATGGCCACATGTTTACAGTTCCGGCTTTGACCCTGCTTCGGTTTATTTCCGCCGCTATCGGAATAACTTTAACCGGATTTACAATTACCATGGTATTGGTACGCACCAGCAAGGAGACTTGAGATGTTCCATGGCTAACAGTGTACAGTTAAGCGGGGCCACAGAAGTTCCCTTCATGGGGCTACCGGCCCATTGCAGTACTTTGCATCATTTGCTGTTCAGTAACTCCCTTGCTGTTTCCGGGGAAAAACCTTCAACATACTGAGATACATCCTTCAACCGGGTTTCGGGTGGAACATTTTCCGGAATCCCCAGCTTCTTGTATAAAACATCTTGACTCAGGCCCGTCCCTTTGGCCACATCAGCAAGGGTCATAGACCCCCGGATTTCCTCCACGTTGACAATTGACCCTTCTGCTACAGGAGCAGGTAAAGTCTTGTAGAAGCCAGTTGCCTGTGCGACCAGGATACCTCCGAAGAAAATTCCCATTACCAGACCAATGACTGCAAGGGCGGGTATTTCCTTTTTGCCCTGCTTTATAGCGATGGCGCCATTTTGGGGGCACACATTGACGCATTCCTGGCAGTTGATGCATTCAGCGGTGGTAACAGTGGTTTCCTTTTCCACATCAATATTCACGGGACAGCTCTTGCTGCACAATCGGCAGTGAATACATTTGGCTTCGTTCCTTTCCACTTTATTGGGGCTTAATTTCCCCAATATTCCGTAGAAGGCTCCGGCAGGACAAAGGTATTTGCAGAAGAATCTATCATAAACAAAGGAACCTATCACAGTTACAACCAGCAATATAAGACCGATAAAATATTCTTCAGCTAACTCGGTAAAACCTGCCGAAAGGTGCGCGTATGCGGCATAGGGGTCATAGGGTGACATCCAAAGCGTACCGGTAATCCATGCGCCCAGGAGCGTAATGAGCAGGACAAGGTATTTCAGATACCGCAGTGGTATATCAATTCTGTCGGGCATAGTGTATCTTTTCCCCAGTACTTTCTGCCCCAACTTAGCAAAAAACTCCTGTAAGGCGCCAAAAGGGCAGAGCAAACCGCAGAAGCTCCTGCGGAAAAGAAGAGTGATGATTAAGCTCAATACCAGCAGCACCATGGTGCCCGAAAATATTTTCTTGACAAAACTGCCTGAAAACATAAGGCTGTAGAGGGTTTCAAGACCGCCATAAGAACACAGGGCATGGATGGAAGCAGCCTTTTCCGGTCCACTCTGCTGGTGGAGGAAAGCAGCAACCGTAATATATACCAGTATGGCTGCCAGCAGTCCCCAGCGCAGATACCGCAATCCTTTGTTTGTCATATTGACGTAACCTCCTTGTAATGTTTTCGTAAGCTAATTATATATTTCATATATGGCAGAATTGTGACAAAAACCGGAAGTAATTGAGAACACTACAAGGAGATTTTGCTTAAAGAATACCTCTAAAAATAAGGGCAGAAACATTATATTGATGTTTCTGCCTTTATTTATGGAAAGACATTAAAGTTTTTTAAGCGGGTTCATTTTTTAAATAAGTTGCGAGTCCGTCATTGTAAAAAATAACACTTCTATGATGGTTCATCAAATTAATCAATTGGCTAAAACAATCGTCTTTTATAGTTTCAAAAATATAAGGACAGATTCCTACAACCGGAAGTTTTCTAATGACATCCTCCAATGAACTTTCAAAGTCAACCAAGTTTGGAAAGTGTCCCCCGCATGACAACAGGTGAGGAGAACCTGAACCCCACATGGTTTTGTAGCCCAATTCAAGAGTTTTTCTTGCCTCATCTGACCATATTTGAATCGGTCCGTTTTTTCCCGAACGATTGTACTGGTGGGTTAAGTCGACAATAGTAAGAGAATTTTTTCCTTCAAGCTCTTCAATAGGCAATCCTCTTAAGGATAGTTCCTGTCTAACGTCATCAGGATGCTGCCACCAGCATCCCTTAAACAATCTAGATCCTCTCGACAACCCCTTTTTAAAAAACTCTGCCTCAAGATTATACAGATTATTTGTGTTGCGGGTAACTGCCATCACATGATCATGTTGAGGATGAATGTTATCCAGCAAACTCTGGTCTTTGATAATGACGGTATTGGTCTCGCTAAGCTTGAGTTCCAGGGTCTCTCGTCTTATGCGCCATTCTTTCCCGATTTTAACACCGGGCAGTTTTCCGGCTCGCAACCATCTATAGATTGTATTGGGGGTTGTTCTTAAAATGTCTGCTACTTCGTCTACTGTTAGCAGTTCCTCATTCATGTTAACCGCCTTCTCCTACTTTTTTATATTTTCATTAAAATGATATCACAGCGTATTGAACATATCAAGTAAAGTATAGGCTTTTAAAACGTTTATTATACAATGTTATACAATAAAAATTAATATTATACAATAAAATATATTGACATACAATATAGTGCGTTTTATAATGAGGCCAGATACAAATTTGTTTTCAAAAATATGACTACATTGTACAGGAGCTCTCTGGCACCGCCAATTTCTATCTGATTTAAGGAGTTGTTCCTTTTGATAAATCAGATTATTAAACGGGTCTGTGACATTATCAGAAGGGCAAAACCAGGTTATTTAATGGTCGCCACGTTAGGAACGTTTCTCGGGATTTCTCCAATAGCTTATTTGGGCTATCAATATGAAGCAGCACTTCTTTTCCCGTCTCTAGCCAGTTCTGCCATAGTATTATTTGCGTCTCCGGTTTCGATGACAAAAGTTAAATGTATTGTGGGTGGGCAACTGTTATCTGCTTTAGCTGGTGTCACCGTATACCAGCTTCTGGGATCGAATTGGTGGAGTGTCTCTATTAGCGTTGCCTTGGCAATGGTTTTAATGAATATTACTAACACATTACATCCTCCTGGTGGTGCAACAGCTTTTGTGGCAGTTATTTCCAAACAAAACTATGCATTTGTTCTTAAACCTGTCTTTCTTGGATTAGGAATCCTAATTTTGTCGGCTTTGGTTGTACAGTATTTGGCGTTGGTAAAAGATACTAAGCAATCTGATAAAATCAAGTCTTCCAATCATCCTTAAACTTTAGGTTCTGCCAATAGGAGGAAGTTTTCGGTAGAAAAACTTGGTTGCTTGATTGCTGATATCAAGAGAAATGGTTTCTGCGCAGACTTTCTCCATGATTTTTTACTTAAAAAAATGTTATCTAAAAGAAGGAGGAATTGAAGTTGGCAAATTTTCACGTACTGAAGATAGGTGACACTATAATAGGTGGGCCAATGGGATCGAATACCGGCTTAGCGGTAGGGAGCATTTTTTATGACAAACATTCTCTTGTTTCTGATCCATTTGCCGGCGAATTTGACGAAAATCGCGCGACAGAATTGGTGGACCGTGTAAATAAACTCAGTAAAAGATACGGTGTGCAAATGGCATTTGACATCATTGCCGCTTCACCCGAAGCCATGGAACGCTTTTTAGAATTTGTTAGTGTGCGTACAACCCTTCCTTTATTTATAAATGCTTCTGAAGCCGAGGCCCGCATGGCTGGCCTTGAGGCTGCCGCTAAACTGGGAATTCTAAATCGGGTAATTTATGCTTCGCTGAATGAGGATACAGAAGACGAAGAGTTGGAATTACTCTGCCGGCAACGCCCCGCCGCTGTCATGATACTTGCCAGTGATGTAAGCAACCCAACACCTGAGGGAAGTTGTGAGATGATCGAGAACTATTATCAGCCGATGTTAAAGGAGATTGGAGTAGAAGCCCCTATTGTGGACTTAGGCACGATGGATCCACCCTCAATTGGTCTGAATATTCGGCAAATTCAGGCTGTTCGTGAACGTTTCGGCTATCCTGCCGGTTGTGCCTTCTCTAACTGTTTTCCACAATGGACCAGTGTCAGTCAACTAGGCCGGGAATGGGTAAATCTATCTTTGGCAACAGCACTTGTTGCTTGTCGTGCAGCAGGTGCAGATTACTTGCACTATGGCATCATTGAAAAAGCAGCAGTGGCAGCCCATGTTTCTGCGACTGCCGAAGTGTTTTATGGCTTTGCGGCTCAAGAATTGGATGGTCATAAACTGCCTGAAGGACACGCTTTGTGGAATATGTTCAAACTGTAGGTGAAATAAAACGATGAATCTTCGGTCAAGATTAGCATCCATTATTTCCGGAAAACAATCAGGCTTGCCACTGATTGATATTGGAACTACGTCTCTCACTGGTATCCGGAACAATGTACTTCCCCATAAGGCAAAAGACAAAGCAGCTCATCCTGTATACGGAACAGTACCTTTGGAGCCGCTGGATTGTATCCGGCTAGGATCTGATTTTGTCCGTAGTGGTTTGTTATTTGACTTCCCCGCAATAACAGATGATAGCTTTATTGATGCCTATGGCGTTAAATGGATACAGGATGGAAGTGCTTTTTTTCCTGTCAACCACCCTCTAGAAACAGCGGCGCTCAGCGATATTGTGCGTTATCCCAAAATCCAATGGCATCAGAAGATACAACCCATTGAATCTAATATTGCAAATAACTACCTTATAATCGCAGATGCGCCTTGCCCCGGTCTCCTAAATCTATGCTTCATGCTGCGCAGTACCTGGCAGTTTATGGAAGATATTGCAGATAATTGGCAAATTGCTACAGCGCTACTCGAATGGTCCGCAGAAACTATAGTAGATGCCTATAAATATATGTTGAGCTCACTTCCTTATGAACCAGATATAATCATTTATGCCGATGATTTGGGCCACCAGGATGGCATGTTTTTTTCTCCGATGGATTTTCGCAAATATATTCGACCCTTTATGCATTCATCGCTGACCAGACTCAGACAGTTAACCTCTGCCGCAATTTGCTTTCACAGTTGTGGAGCCATTCGACCAATTCTGAAGGATGTAGTTGAGCTCGGTATCAAGATATTTAATCTGGATACTAAAGCTAAGGGGATGAGTGTTCAGGAAATAAGGCAAGAGCTTCCACCTCATGTTGTACTGCATGGGTCAACCGACCTTTGTGCTTTGGGTAGGTCCGTAGCGAATCGGGATAGGGCCGGAATCGCCCGATTAATCACTGAATTGGCCAAAAGTTCACCGGTTATTGCCGCGCCCTTGGATAACTTGTTATCTACAGAAGAAGTACTTGCAACTATATATGGAGCTGCATTTATCCGAAATTTGTCCGACGATGATTTTGAAAAAATCCGTAACATTGGGCCGGTACGGAGCATCATCGAAGAGGCAATAGAAAAAACCTTATCAAAAGAACTACCTGCCGTATAACATAGGGTGACTTTTTTACCGTCAATGTACAACAAAAGTATTTATTATTCTGGCAATAAGGTGGTGAGAAACGGGATAACGAATTCATTGGAAAAGGACCATATCTACGCTTAAACTAACAAATTAAGGGAGTGAATCAATATGTCCAAGATGACCAGCCGAGAACGAGTTTTTGCGGCAGTTACTATGCAAGAGCTGCCGGACCAGTTACCCGTAAACCCGTTGTTGATGACACGGGGCATTCGCGAGGGGGGCGTTAGAGTTGATCAGGTCCTGCTCGACGGTGAGGCCATGGCCAAAGCCAAAATCAAAGCCCATCAAAAATTCGGCGGAGACGTGGTGGTTGCCGGGACCGACTTGTTTACCCCGGTAGAGAATCTGGGTGCTGTATTAGAATACCTGCCTTATGCACAACCCTCACTAGTTGAACATCCCGCACCTACAAAAGAAGCTTTTTACCGTCTAAAAGATAACTACCTAAAGAATGGCTTTAATCCGGAAAAAGGCCGCTTGAGAGCAATTCAAGAAGAAATAAGAACCTTAATCAGGGAAGGCTGGAAAGATACCCACGCGCTGGCTACCCCCGTTGGCGGTCCGATTACTACCGCCCAGTTAGTTACCGGTACCGACAATTTTTTCACTTATTTGGCTGAAGATCCGGATTTCGCTAAAGAGGTTATAGAATTATCCCTTGACGTGGTTAAAAATGTCTGCCGAATGATGTTTGAAGCTGGTGTTGATGTCTGCAATATTCTTGACCCATTCTGCTCCAGTGACATTTTACCGCCGGAAATGTATAGAGAGTTTGGCTTGCCCTACCAGCAGAGGTTATTCGCTTATATTAAGGAAATTGGCGGTATCGGGTTCACTCATACATGTACCTTTACCCAACCCATCTGGTCCGACATTGCCAATAGCGGCACCTTTAACTTTAACGGCGATATGTATCCTGGAGCAGACCATGCCAAGCGAGCTATCGGAGACAAAATTTCACTGATGGGTACGGTCAGCCCCTACTCAACATTAGTCCATGGCACCCCCGAGGATGTTGCCAGGGAAGTCAAGAAATTGGCTGTTGAAGTTGGGTATAACGGCGGATTTGTCTGCATGCCCGGTTGTGACATTGACTGGACTGTTCCGGAGGAAAACATGCGCGCGTTGATTGATACCTGTGCATCGATCAAGTACCCGATAGACATCGAGGCCCTTGGTGACCTGAGCAACGTTTATTTGGCGGGCCACCCCAACCACCCGGGTATGCGCAAAATATCAACGGATAACGATCAAATGGTCAGAATGGGCATTCAAAAGAAGGCAAATAAAACTCCGGAAGAAGAGGTTTATTCAAATCTGGCGGATGCGATTTTGGAATACGACGGTGATAAAGTCGTTGAGTGGACCAAAAAAGGTCTGGAACTCGGGTTAACCCCGCAGCAGATTATATTTGACGGTTTATCCCTTGGTATGAAAATGGTCGGCGACTTGTATGAGCGTAACGAACGTTTCATCACCGATATGATCAAATCTGCCAAGACTATGGAAAAGGCTATGGCTATTCTTGTTCCGCTGCTGGAAGCATCAGGAGCAGGGGACGGGAATAAAAAAACGGTGGTAGTGGGTCTGATTCGTGGGAACACTCAGGACATCGGAAAAAATCTTGTTGTCCTAATGCTCAAAGCCAACGGCTTTAATGTTATTGATCTTGGCAAGAATGTTAAACCTGAACAATTTGTTGAAGCAGCAGAAGCTAATAATGCGGTGGCAATTGGTATATCCGTCATGACCAACTCATCGGTTATTTACGCAGAAAAAACAGTAGAATTGCTTAAAGCAAAAGGCTTGGCCGACAAGTATTTGGTCATGACCGGTGGCGCAGCAATGAATGAACAGATTGCTTCCCAAATCGGCGCAAAATATGGTTCTGATGCTAACGCTGCAGTTTCCTTGGTTAAAGAACATATTAAGGCAACAGCCTAAATATTTCTTTTCAAGGAGGTTAATTATGCCTATATATGACTTTCTTTGCAGTGAATGTGGGACAAAAAGACCGGTGATGGTTGATTATGAAGCCAAAAAAGGGTTGGAACTGATATGTGTCCAATGTGGAGGAGTCATGAGAGCTATGCCGGTAGCCATGTTTAACCTCATCAGGTCAACAAAAGATAAGCCGCCTATTGAAAGAAAAGTTAAAGCTTGTGGACATACTCATCATTGTCAGTGTGCCGCCATTAAACAAAGTAAACCTAATCCATTTCAAAAGCAAATTGATGAAGCTTTAGGGAATGCCGAGAACCAGTAAACAACAGGTAGATGCTAATGTAAGTAATCAAACCCAGTAAATATAGTACAATAAAGCCTCCGCTCTCGAGTGGAGGCTTATATTAAATACCGTAGATGTCCCTCATGTGGTCTTCGATATCACGGACGGGCATACCCTTGGCATACATGGTTATGATAAGGCCGCCAAGTCCACCCTGGGCACCAGCCCTGCCTGTGCGGCCCGGCTGAGTAAGGTAGTTACCGCTTGATACCCTGTCTCGCCTAAATTTTCACTGAACTCGTTTACGTAAAGATTAATATGTGCCTGGGCAACTTCAGGCGACAGCTCCTGAGCATGGCACATTACATACTCCCGTGAAGCCTCCGGGTGTGCCCACGCGTATCTGAGCGAGGCCCGAATCCAGTCAGCGACAGCCGTTAAATCCAGGTTCCGACGGGCGACGATCGCTCCCAAAGGAATCGGCAGATTGGTATCAGCTTCCCACCAACTGCCCAGATCAGCCAAAAGGTCCAGCCCGTAAGAAGGGTAAGTGAAGCGTGCCTCGTGAATCACCAGCCCGGCATCAACGGCGCCGTCACGCACCGCCGGCATAATCTCATGAAAAGGCATAACCACTATCTCGCCTACCCCCCCTGGTACTTTTTGAGCTGCCCACAGGCGGAACAACAGGTAGGCCGTTGATCTTTCACTGGGTACCGCAATCCGTTTACCGGCCAAAACCGCCGGATCCTCGGTATTACCTGCTTTTAGCGACGTTAATACCAGCGGCCCACAACCTCTGCCCAGTGCACCTCCACATGGGAGCAGCGCGTAATCAGATAATACCCATGGGAGAGCTGCATAAGAAATCTTAATCACCTCCGGCCCGTTACCACCGGCCGCCAAACTGTTGGTGATGTCAATATCGGCATAAGTAACCTCCAGCTTCGGAGCACCCGGAATCAGTCCATGTACCCAGGCATGGAATATAAAAGTATCGTTAGGACAAGGAGAAAAAGCAATTCTCATAGTAAAACCTCCAATAATACTGAACTTGCCGCTTCGAGAGCGGCCAATGCCTCATCTATACGCCATGTGCTCCGTTCCCTTAAGCCAACCAGGTTTGAGACAGAGCGGATTTCCAGCACCGGCACACCAAGCGCCTGTCCCGCAACAGCCACACCATACCCCTCCATTGCCTCAGCAGCGGCCCCCGGTACCCGTGCCGCCATTTCTACCGCACTCTCAGCCGTACCCGTCACTGTAGATACAGTCAATATAGGGGCAGCGCTGACCGGTAGATTGGCCGCAAATAACGCTTCAGTCAACCGGTTCACCAGGCAGAGATCCGCCTGAACACGGGTACATCCGAAGCCCAATTCATCCAAACTCATGAAACCTTTCGGGGTTTCCGCCCCTAAATCCGCGGCAACAATTTCATTTGCCACCACAAGGGAACCAATCTCAGCCCTGCCAGGGAACCCTCCACCAATACCGGCGCTCACTACCAGGTCGTATTCAGCAGTTGCCAAGATCCTTGCCGTATTGGCTGCCGCCGCTGCCGGGCCAACACCCGCCAAGCAGACATCAAACCTTTGATCGCCCTTCAGCCCACGCAATACCGCATCCCGTTCTGCCTGAACAGCGGTCATTACCAGGATACGTTTTTTAGGCAAATTCATAGTATTCGCTCCTTTGGAGTATTCGCTTCTTTTTTACAGATACATCTCGTAAAAAGAGCATCAGTTATAATTACCGTTGATCCATTTATACAGGTCGTCGTAAACAGTTCGATTTCAATTCCCGTCCCATACTTTTGGGCCAAAGCCGCTGCCCGCTCCATGCGGTCTTCCAAAGGCGCCTGAGTAGCATAATAGTTAGGCTGCAGAAACACATGGGTAAAGCCATATGATTTCCTGCCGTTCATCCAGCCTTTATATGAAACATAAGCTTATGCTTTTCCCTGACAGCATCTATAATATACTTCTTCACAGCACCAGAGTTGCTAATTACAATACTTTGGGATAAGGTATAAATCTTATCCACCCTTACGCAGGAATCCCACCTTTAAGGTTCCCTCGTCAAGGTCGTTACCGGTCAGCATTACAATATAATCCTTTGCTGTCAGGTTCGAAGTAATGGCCGCAACCACTATATCTTCCGTCTTGCTATTATAATTATTATTGGATAAAACCAGAACAGGGCGTTTTTTATTGGAAGTCAAATCACTGAAAGGTATTGGAATTAATTAAGATATCACCCTGTTTATACATTATTCCATACCTCATCATCAATATCATTGTTCCAAAAATCTATGCTGCTCTCACTGGCAGATATTAAATCTTTGAATATTTGATTATCCTGCTTGTTTTTCAAAAACATGATTAAAATCAATTACTTCTGGTATTTGACTCTCTGGAATTTCATCAATTAATTTAATTAAAATACTTTTACCTGCATTCATTAATCTCACCTCAGTATTATTATATCACAAAACTTTCTCACCCAACCCCTTAAAAACCTCGATCTGTTCTTTCAACAAAGTTCTGGGGACAAGCAAAAGGGCAGCAAAGATGTTTTAGCTGCCCGTTCCTCCTGTTTGCCTTCAAGGTCATCTTGCTTGATCAAGTGGCTATAACCGTTTTCCAACTTGTCTCGGTTAAACAGGAGGTGGTAAAGCTCACAGGCTGCAGCAAAAATTTGCTTTTCCAGGAGAAGGCTGGTATTTATATAAATATCATTTATGATACTTCTCCCCCCTGTTAATCTTAAACGCCCTGTACAACTGCTCCACCATAATCAGCCGCATAAGCTGATGGGGGAAGGTCATTTTTCCGAAAGACAATTGCAAATCCGCCCGCTCCAATACCTTCTTGGGCAGGCCCAGAGAACCGCCGATAACGAAGCAAAGCTCACTTTTTCCCTGCAGGGCCCAGTTCCGCAACTGGTCCGCCAGGCCCTCCGATGAAAGCATCTTTCCGTCAATAGCAAGGGCCACTACGGTTGCACCCTGTTTAATGTGCCTTAATATCTTCTCCCCTTCCCGTTCCCGAACCAGTTCCTGCTCCGCTGCCGAAGCGTTCTCCGGTTCCCGTTCATCGGGAACTTCCGTTACTTCTACTTTGGCATAGGGCTTAAGCCTTTTCAAGTATTCATTTATCCCGGCTATGAGGTATTTTTCTTTAATTTTGCCGACAGCAATAATGTTGATATGCATAATCCACCACCACCGGTTACTGACCCATCTTCCGCTTACCTTCATTATACCACTCAAAAGGGGAAGCTCCCAATTTTTGTTGGCAATCCGGCGTTTAGAACAAAATACCCACTCCTACGCCCAATACGGGCGTAGTCGGGGTGCAAAGGTAGGTTTGCGTAGCAAACCTCTCATCATATAAAGAGGGTGCTGCCAAACCTTTGGCAAACACCCTTCAGTAATTCTTTTATCTATACCGGCCGGCGATCACTCACCCCCGGTCACAGAAATCAATCAAACAACTTACTTACTGACAAATCCTCGTGAATGCGTATAATGGCTTCTCCCAACAGCGGAGCAACAGAAAGCGCCTTGATCTTGTCAATCTTTTTGCTTTCAGGCAACGGGATGGTATTAGTAATAACCACTTCTTTAATCGGCGAATTCTGCAGCCGCTCAATGGCCGGCCCGGACAGTACAGGATGGGTGCAGCAGCAATAAATCTCTTTGGCGCCCCTGTCTAAAAGCGCCTGCGCTCCCTGGGTAATGGTTCCGGCCGTATCAATGATATCATCAATCATGATGACAGTTTTTCCCTTTACATCACCGATAATATTCATAATTTCCGCAACGTTGGGTTCCGGCCTTCTCTTGTCAATTATGGCAATTGCTGCGCCAATCCTTTCTGCCAGGTCCCTGGCCCGGGTCACGCCACCTAAATCTGGCGATACTACCAGCACATCACTGAAGTTTTTGTTGTTGAAGTATTCCGCCAATATCGGAACCCCGGGCAGGTGGTCTACCGGAATATCAAAAAATCCCTGGATTTGCCCGGCATGCAGGTCCATGGTAATAACGCGCATGGCCCCGCTGGCCGTTATCAGGTTGGCCATAAGTTTGGCTGTTATGGGGTCTCTGGCCCGGGCTTTCCGGTCCTGCCGGGCATAGCCATAATAGGGCATAACCGCCGTAATCCGGCGAGCTGAGGCTCTCTTTAGAGCATCTATCATGATCAACAGTTCCATTATATTTTCATTTACCGGGTCACAGGTGGGTTGTACAACAAAGACATCTGCGCCCCGGACACTTTCGTTAATTTTCACCTGAATTTCCCCGTCACTAAACCTCGATACCTTCGACTCTCCGATAGAAACGCCCAAATACTCTGCAATCTCCTCGGCCAGACTGTGATTAGCATTACCTGAAAAGATTTTTAGCTTCCGGTTGAAAATTGGCATCAATGACTTCCTCCCAACGTTGTAAATAAACTTAACCTTTCCCATTATACTATTGTTTAATCCTTTTTTCTAGAGGCCCAATTGGGATAATTAACCTGTTTAGCCCTTTCAACACTCAGCGCTTCACTGGGCACATCCTTAGTAATGGTAGAACCGGCTGCCGTAAAGGCATGCTTGCCTACCCGGACAGGCGCCACCAGGTTGGTATTACTGCCGATAAAAGCTCCGTCTTCAATAATGGTCCGTGATTTTTTATACCCGTCATAATTGCATGTAATGGTTCCCGCTCCAATGTTAACCTTTTCACCTACATCGGCATCTCCGACATAACTCAGATGAGGCACCTTACTTCCGGCGCCGATGTTAGAATTCTTGATCTCAACAAAATCTCCTATCTTAACATTTTCCCTCAGGACAGTACCCGGTCTAAGGTAAGCAAAGGGACCAATAGAAGTATGAGCACCGACCTTGGCATTTAATATAACAGAGTATTGAACATTAACATTATCGGCAAGAACAGAGTTAACAATTCTGGTATTAGGACCGATAATGCAGCCGGCGCCAATTTGCGTATCTCCTTCCAATATAGAACCCGGATATATCACCGTATCAGTCCCAATCACCACACCGCTGTCTATATAAGTAGCTTCAGGGTCTATTATTGTAACCCCCGCAAGCATATGCCTTTCAGCAACCCTCTGCCTAAGAACTTTTTCCGCCTGCGCCAGTTGGCTTCTGTTGTTTATGCCCAATATTTCTTCACTATCCTCGGCTGTAACAGCTCCAACTTTCCAATTTTTTCTCTTCATTATCTCCAACACATCGGTGAGATAGTATTCTCCCTGAGCATTAACAGGGTTAATTTCTCTTAAGGCCTGATACAATTCCCTGGCCTTAAAGCAATAAAATCCCGTATTTATCTCTTTAACCCGCAGTTCCTCCGGAGATGCATCCTTTTGCTCAACAATCTTTTCCACGTCTCCGGACTTACCCCTGATAATACGGCCATAACCACTGGGGTCTTCAAGAATGGCTGTCAAAACTGTCGCCGTGTTCCCAGCGGTTTTATGGCCGGTGACCAACCTCTTTAAAGTACCTGAAGTAATCAGGGGAGTATCACCGCATAGAACCAGAACATCGCCAGACCATGACCCCAGCACCTCTTCCGTTTGCATGACAGCATGTCCGGTTCCCAATTGTTCTGCCTGTAAAGCAAATTCCACCTGTCCACCTAAAAGCTTTTTCACCTGCTCTGCCCCATGGCCTATTATGACAACTGTCTTTTCTATACCGGCCTTGGAAACAGCGTGAAGTACATGGCAGATCATCGGCTCCCCGGCTGCCTTGTGCAGAACCTTGGGCAAGTCAGACTTCATCCTTGTACCTTTACCTGCCGCAAGAATAATGGCTGCTACATCCAACATAGGCGTCCTCCCTAAAATATCTGGTCATTATTTTATTGATTACAAAAATATTCCCAAATATTCTTTTATTCAACATTTTAACGCCATTTCCTGCGGTAATTTTAAGGAAATTACCCGGACAATTTTGCGCTAATGTATATATACCAAAAAAGGCTCCGCTAATGCGAAGCCTTAGTTGTCCCTTTCAGTGCAGGAATCTATTGCACGTTTTTCGATATACCGGCTATTTACTACGAGGATAAAGTCAAAAGATAATTTTTTCCCTTCCAAACAACAGCGTACGATTAGGCTAGGGCCTCCTCATAGGCTTTCAGTACGGCAGTTTGAATTACTTCCCGGGCGCTGGAGGTAATGGGATGGGCAATATCCCGGAATTCCCCATCCGGCGTCTTCCGGCTTGGCATTGCTACAAAAAGCCCGTTTTGCCCTTCCACAACCTTTACATCGTGAATAACAAATTGATCATCCAAAGTTATTGATACGATGGCTTTCATTTTCCCGTCCAGATTGATCTTTCTAACCCGTACATCTGTAATATTCATTGTGTTCACCACCTTCCTGTTGCTCCACTTTCAATGCTAAAATTCGATATTCTTCATTTTGGAGCAAATTCCTGCTTTTGTCTGCGGAATTTTTTGAACTTTCAATCATATATTATTTGACATTATCTGTCATTATTTGTCGATAAATGTCGCCTGCAAAAGAAAATAACCGGGGCTACTGAGCTACCCCGGCTAGCTGTAAACTTCATTGACTGCCGCAAAATCATCTATATTTGTTAAAAAGCCTGAATAACATACCAAAAACGGGCAAAAGTACCTACGCGGTCTCTTCCAGCTTGGACATTACCAGTTCCAGGTCCGCCGGTTTATCCACATCAACCCCAATTTCCGGGTAATCAGAAATAACTGCGGCGCCGGTGATGCCAAGTAACTCATAAACTTTTTGCTCAATTTCACTAATCGAGAGTTTATGTAAAAAAAACTTTAACAACAGCTTCAACCCCAGCAACCGGCATAACTTAACAGGTTGTTTCCTCAATTTTACCACTTCTACAGCCACTTCAGCCAACCTATCCAGCACATGTGGTTTCAAAAGCATGATATTGCCGCCTGTAAAAACCCCTTCCACAAGACTGACATAAGTTCTCTGGGCCTGGGGATAACGGGCCTTTACTGTCTCCTGGCTGATGATGGGATAATAAAAATCAGCCTCCCTTTCACAACACCTGGTAATAAAATCCTCGATAGCGGCGGTAGTGAGCAGTGGAATATCAGAGCATACCACCAACACAGGCCCCGTCGATTTTAACAGCTCCAAACCCCTTTGCAGGGTTTCAATAACTGTTTCTCCTCCATCAACCAGACTGACCTGTGGTCCTATGATTTCCGCCAAATTGCCCTTAGGGCCGGCAACAACGATTCTGCTTACGTTTTCGGCAGCCAGTAACGCATCGATGACATATTCCACCATATGCTTTCTGCCAATTTTAATCAGGGCTTCATCGGCAGCACTACTGCACCCCTGAAGGGCTCCACGGTTAGGGCTACCGGCCAAAACCACAGCATCGATTTTCATGGAATAATCCCCTTTTCAGAAAGATTACTCCGCAGACTTGAATCCTTTACCCTCCCGTTTTTCTCGCAAAACATTAAGCATAATATTTTCTGCGTTCTCTATATGTTCAGCAGCCAATTTCTGAGCCAATTCCACATTCCGCTCCGAAACGGCTTCCACTATTTTCTTGTGCTCTTCCAATGCATATTTCATGCGGCCCGGCGAAGCAAGCGAAGTAGTCCGGAAACGCTGAATTTGCTCCCGCAGGTTGCTGATAATTTGCACCAACCGCTCATTCCTCGTCGCCTTGAACAGAACATCATGAAATTCAGTGTCAACCTCAATCAACTTATCAAGGTCATTAGCCTGTACGCACTCGCCTATTTTAACCAGGAGCCGCTCCAGATTTTCCAACTCTTCTTCGGTAATTCTTTCCGCCGCCAATCCGGCCGCCAGGCTTTCTAAAGCAGTTCTAATTTCAAATACATCGGCAATATCTTTCATAGATAAGCCGGCAACATAAGCCCCTTTACGGGGCACCATGACAACAAACCCTTCGAGCTCCAGTTTTCTTATAGCTTCCCTGACCGGCGTCCGGCTGACACCCATCTCTTCTGCCAATTGTATTTCCATCAACCGTTCCCCTGGCTCCAGGGTGCCGTTAATAATAGCTTCCCGCAGCGCCTCAAATACTATTTCCCTGAGGGGTTTGTAATTATCCAGTGATACGGGTATTAATCTCCTCTCCATGTTATCCATCCTTCCCGCTGATATGTACAATTAATATTCTGCCCGGGCTAAAATATTTCCTGCTTCTCCTACGCTTATAGTATTAGTTGTCAATATCCGGTAAGAAGCAGGAAAATTTCGCTGCGCTGTTGCACATAAATCTTTGGCCAGTTCCGGCGAGCGGGTAAAAGCACAAACAGTAGGACCGCTCCCCGACATCAAAACCGCCTCCGCACCCCAATCCACCAGCCTTCTCTTAATATCCTGCAGCACCGGATATAAACGCAAAGTAACCGATTCCAGAACATTTCCCATTCCCCGGTAAATATCCACAATTTCGCCCCGTTCAATACCTTTTAAAACCAGGTCCAGATCCGGACGGCAAAGCCTTTCATGAAAACTGAAGTTTTTGTAAACCAAAGCTGTTGAAACGCCAAAATCCGGTTTAACCAGGACCATCCACATGGTAGGCGGCGACGGCACACGGGTTAATATTTCCCCTATCCCGCGGGCCACCGCTGTTCCCCCGAAAATGCAGTAGGGTACATCAGCCCCGAGACGCAGCCCGATACGCATAAGCTCTTCTGTGGAAAGGTTCAGGTTTAACAGTCTATTCAGTCCCTTTAGAACAGCGGCAGCGTTAGCAGAACCTCCAGCCATCCCGCCTTCCACCGGAATACGTTTGGCAATAAAAATGTCTATGCCATAATTTAAACCGGTCAAATCAAGACCTGCAAAGCGTAACAATTCCTGAGCTGCCCTGTAAGCTATGTTAGCAGCATCCCGGGGTACAGATTCGTGATCAGATAATACGCTAATCTTTTTTTTCGGGGACAGCCGGATCCTTACATCATCATGTAGCTCCACCTGCTGCATTAGTGTTACCAGCTCGTGGTATCCATCTTCCCGTTTACCTGTTATGTCCAGGGTCAGGTTAATTTTTCCATAGGCAGGTACGGTAATTTGTTGCATACTCTATCTAACCTTTCCAACTTGGCATTTTTATAGTATGTTTGCCATTCGGACAAAAAATTCCTTCATTTTAAAAAGCCCTTTGACCTGTAACCCTGCTGCGGGCAGCATCAGCGGCCTTTTCTCTAATCTTTTTGACTTTGGCAAATTCACCAAAGGCGCTTAACAGGTTCACCACAGGTTCCAGTTTTTCGTAGAAAATCACCACCAAATCACCGCGTTCGGCAATTTCTACGGCCTTTAGCACCGCATTTATTTCTTTTAAAATAATGATTACATCCTTACCGGAACAACCGCCGGCCTGGACTCCCTTTTTGAGAAGGCTAGCTACCTCCCCCGGCTTACGTCCTCTCAGATCAGCGTCTTCCTTGATTATAATTTTATCAAAACCACGCCCGGCAATTTGGCCTACTTTAATAATAAAATCGTCCTGCCGGTCTCCCGGGACTCCAATAACCCCGATAAGTCTTTTATGCTTCATCTTCTTTGCAGTCGCCAGCACACTTTGGTACCCGGCGGGATTATGTCCATAATCGACGAGGACTTTTACGCCGGCCACTTCAAAGAAGTTTAAGCGTCCCGGATTGCCTTTTAATCCAGGTTCGAAACTTAGCAACCCTTCTTTAATTTGGGCAACCGGTATGCCTAGACCCAGGCAGCCTGCCGACGCAGCCAGAACATTTTCCACATTATGAAGAGCCTGGCCTGATAAAGTACATGGAATACTTTTTACCGAGGCTATCTTTACCACGTGGTTGCCTTTGGCATAAACAACAAAGCCATTTTTCACAAAAACCGCCATCCCACCGGCCCCCAGGTGACGCCGTATGGTTATATTGTCCGATGCCCTGGAAAAATAAATAATATTTCCCCGGCAACGGGAAGCCACATAACTTGCCAGCCTGTCGTCAGCGTTTAATACAACATAGCCGTCCCTATCAGTGGCTTCGGCGACTACAGACTTCACAAAGGCGAGATCTTCCAGGGTTTCTATGCCGTCTATACCCAAATGGTCTTCGCTTATGTTCGTAATGATGCCAACATCGCAGCGGTCAAAACCCAAACCGGCCCTTATTATCCCTCCTCTGGCTGTTTCCAGGACAGCCACCTCAACGCTGTTATCCCTTAGAACGGTTCTGGCGCTGACCGGGCCGGTCATATCCCCTTTGGCTATAAGTTTCCCATTTACATAGATGCCATCTGATGTCGTCATCCCTACTACATTGCCCGCCGCATGCAAAATATGGGCTATCAACCTGGTGGTTGTCGTCTTTCCGTTGGTCCCTGTAACTGCTACAATAGGTATGCGCGATTTTGTCCCGGGCGGAAATAATTTGTCAACGATTGCCCTCGCCACATTACGCGGTTTCCCCTGTGAAGGGTAATGATGCATTCTTAGGCCGGGCGCCGCATTTACTTCAATTACCGCGCCATTGCAGGAGGTCAAGGGTATGGCTATATCCTCGGCTACCAGGTCAATGCCCGCTACATCAAGACCTATAATTTTCGCGGCGCGTACGGCCAATGCGGCATTTTCCGGATGTACATTATCAGTGACGTCAATAGCTGTACCCCCTGTACTCAGATTGGCGTTTTCCCTCAGCAATACGCGGGCGCCTTCAGGGGGTATGCTTTGCAAGACAAAATTTTGTTTAGCCAGAACCATGAGCACAACCGGGTCAATCTTGATCTTGGTCAGGGGTTTTTCATGCCCGTCTCCCCGCAGGGGATCCCTATTGACCTGCTCAATCAATTGTTCAATGGTGCTTTCCCCGTCTCCCGTTACTGAAGCAGGGATTCGTTCGGACGCTGCCACCACCCGGTCGTCAACAACAACCAGCCGGTAATGCCGGCCCGTAATAAACTTCTCTACTATCACCCGGTCACTGTAATTGGTGGCCACAGCATATGCCTTTTTAACCTCACCTTCACTGCGCAGGTTCAAGGCAACCCCTTTACCCTGGTTTCCGTTAAAGGGTTTGACTACGACAGCATTATTGATTCTTTTCATTATATCCAGAGCTTCTTTTTCCGTTCTGGCCACCCCACCGTTCGGTACAGGAATGCCCGCCTCGGAAAGTATCTGCTTGGTAAGGATTTTATCCCCTGCAATATCGACGCCTATACACCCGGTAGCATCGGTAATACTGGCTTCTATCCTGCGCTGATGACAACCGTAACCCAACTGGAGAATACTGCCTTCGCCAAGGCGCATCACGGGAATATTGCGTTTTCGGGCTTCCATGGCAATTGCTTTTGTTGTAGGCCCTAAATCAAACTTTAACGCCGTCTCTTTAATAATTTCAAGTTCTTTATCCAGGTCAATGCTACCACCCTGCAGTAAGGTCATAATCAGGTTTACCGCCGCTCTGGCCGCCTGAATCCCGGCTTCTTTTGATTCATACTCAAAAATTACTTCGTAGATGCCGGGGGCCTCGGCTTCACGGGTTTTGCCGTAAATTACATCGAAACCGGCTAAATGCTGTAATTCTAAAATAACGTGTTCCAAAAGGTGACCAAAAAAAGTGCCTTCGCGCATACGCTGGACAAACCCGCCCGGCCGACCCAGCGAACAGTAGTGTTCCTGTAGCGTTGGCATAAGCCGCAAAACCGCTTCAATTAACGTCGGATGCCGGTCAGTGGTTACTCCTGTTAAATTTTCCAGGTCTACAGTCAACTTGATTACCGGGCTGTGCGAATATATATTTATTCCCTCGTAAACCCGAAATTCTAAAATCTTCATTAAAAGCGAAAACCCCTTTCCCAAACATCGCAGATATTTATCAAATCAATACCTGGAAAAATCAAACTTTTATCAAATCAACGGCTGGCGGTTTCTCAGGTTAAACCCGTAACCCGCCGGAATTACATGCAATCGCACACCATGCAAGGCGAGATTCTGGTCCGGTTCCAATTCCGAAACATTGGTATAAGTTGCCTCTTTACCATCCACAATAGTTACTGTCCGGGACCCTATAACATCGAGACGGGCATCTGCCCCAACGACGACGGCTGTATCTTCATCAATACCTATCCCTAAAACATAGGGATTATGGGCTACGGCTGCCAGTAACCGCCCCAACCTGCCACGTTGGGCAAAATGCTGGTCAATGACCGTTTCTTCCAGTAAGCCCAAACCAGGCGCCATCCTTAACGAGTTTTTTCGAGGCGCACTGTCGCTGTCACCTTCAACAATCATCGTATCACTCATGGCCGATGCCCCCGCACTGGTCCCCGCAATGACCACCCCGTTTTTATAAGCTCTGGCCAGGGCCTCATTGACAGGAGTACCGCCCAGAATACTGGTTATCCTCAATTGGTCCCCGCCTGTAAAGAAAATGCCGGTCGCTTCAGAAATAATGTTTACGGCTTTTTCCCCTTTTGCCTCCGTTCTGCTGGGCAAATCCAGTATTTCAATCTGACCGCCTCCCAACCGGCCAAAAATCTGCAGGTACTCTTTTCCCACTGCCTCCGGTTCCTTGGTGGCAGTAGTCATGATGACCAGTTTGCCGGCTTTGCCTCCTGACAATTCAACAAATCTTTTTAATATGGCACAATCCCCTTTTTTATCCTCCGCACCGCCGATAATTAAGAGATTACCGGCTACCTTTTTCCCCATTAATCCGACCTCCGCACGATAATTACACACCACTTATGTTTCCCATTTTTGCCATTTTTATTCCAAAATCGCTTTTTTACGCAATTTAGCTCCCTAAATCATATGTTAATAAAAAAATATTTTCAGGTGATGAAAAATGCGTAAAAACACTTTGTATAATGACGAACCCTTGTATTCCAACATCCTCATCAGGGTTGACGTTACCAACCGCTTGCTTTACCTGGAAAGAGGGAACCGGACTACGCAAATTTATCCTGTTGCCGTTGGCAAACCATCCACCCCTACCCCCCCCGGCACTTATTCAATAATAGAAAAAACAGTCAACCCCGGAGGAATCCTGGGCACTCGCTGGATGGGGCTTGATATTCCCGACGGACCTTATGGGATTCATGGCACCTGGAACCGGGACTCCATCGGTAAGGCCGTTTCTAACGGCTGCATCAGAATGTACAACGAGGATGTGGAAGAAGTATTCAGGCAGGTCCATATAGGCACCACCGTCATTATCTACAGGTAAAAAAGGGCTGTACTTTGGGAGCTGTTCACAAAGGTCATGCAAAAAATTTGGGAGGTTAAATGATTTCAAAATCATTTAACCTCCCCTTAATTACACTATATTTTATTCATCACCTTAAATGCTTCACAGTTCATACAGCGATGCCGCTTCGATTTGGCGTCTCCCTGCTGAACCCCGCCACACCAGGTTCCGGAAATTAACCAACAACATTTTTCGTTGCTTTTATACGCCGGACATTTGCCCCTGACTTCCATGCTGCAGTTCATTATATCCCAGCAGTTTTCAGTAATCTCACGCATCTTGAACTTACCCGCCGTCTCACTCAGACGGTCCGCAGTCTCAGCCAGAATACCGGCGGCGTTAGCTATTGCCTCCGCCGCAGCCGTCATTTCCTCGGTAGATGCCGAAACTTCTTCCGCTGAGGCCGAGCTCTGTTGGGTAACTGCGGCAATGTTTTCCATAGCCAAAGCAACCTGTTTACTGGCTTCCCTCAATTGTTCTGTGGCGGCTGTATTCCCGTGGCTGATAGCGCTCACATTATCGATAGCCTTAACGACATCCTGGCTGCTGGCCGAAATTTCCTCTGCCGCTGCCGAGATATTCTGTACCTGTTGATAAGTCTCTTCAACTGTGGCCAGGATTTCTTTCAGGGCATTACCGGCATCAAGGGCCAGGTTACTGCCTTTTTCAACTTCACCGGTACCCGCTTCCATTGCTGCTACTGCCATGGCCGTTAATTTTTGAATGTTTGTAATCAGGTCGGCAATTTCCTTGGTGGCTTTGCTACTGCGCTCGGCCAGTTTCCTGACCTCATCGGCCACTACGGCAAATCCCTTACCGTGTTCCCCGGCGCGAGCCGCCTCAATGGCCGCATTTAGCGCCAACAGGTTGGTCTGTTCCGCAATATCATCAATTACCTGGATGATTTCGCCGATCTGCTGCGAATGTTCGCCCAGTTCTTTAATCTTATTGGCTGTTTCGAATACCTTCTCTTTTATTTCATTCATGCCTTCTATGGTTAATTTTACGGCTTTTTCACCCTTGTCGGCGGCCTGCCTGGTCTTATCGGCAGATAAAGCGACGGTCTGGGCGTTGACAGCAACATCCTGTATAGAGATAGCCATTTGATTTACTATTTCCACTGTCGAAGCTACATTGTTTATCTGTTCTCCGGCTCCGTCGGCAATCTGGCGGATAGCTGTGTTGACCTGATTCACAGTCTCCGATGTTTCGTTAATATAGGTAGTCTGATTAGCAATACCTTTGGCCACTTCCTGAATAGCGCCGGCCACCTGCTGGGTGGATTTGGCTGCTTCATCGGCATTGGTCAACAGGCGCTGGCTGGTAACAGCTACTTCGTTAGCGCCGTTTAATACTTCTCCCAACAGCTCGCGCACATTCTTAATCATCACGTTAAAGGACTCTGCCAGGTCCCTGATTTCATCCCTGGTATTTACATCAATATAGGAAACAGAAAAGTCGCCGGCAGCCATTTTTTTGCTGCGCTCTACCACAGCCTTAATGGGCGCGGTAATTTTGAAAGGCAGGTAAAGTCCCAAGCCCAAACCGACGACAATGGCAAGAATCAACAGAATTGCCGTAATGTATTGGGTTGTTTTTAAGCCCTCATGCATTTCAGTGTTGGATTTTTCTAAGTCCTCCTGGATTTGCTTTTCCAACTGAGCGAACAATGGGTCCAGGTTTTTTCTTTTGTCCCGCCCAACCTCCAGGGACAGTCTTTTTGCTTCCTCCATATTGCCGCTTTTATAAGCGTCTACCACTTGTTTCTGAATAGCGGTAAACTCTTTATGTACTTTTTCTATCTGCAGGAAAATTTCTTTCTCATTTTCCTCAAGAACTGGCAGTCTCTGTTCTATTATTTCATCTACCTTCGCCGCTCTTTCCTGCATTTCTTTTACAAACTTTTCTTCACCGGTTAAAAGAAACCCTCTTTCATCATTGGCCTGGCCGGCTATGCCTGATTTGATACTATCCACAATACCCAGGTTCGGTAGAACTTCTTCATGGATGCCATCAAACACTTGCAAAGTTTTTTGCGTATTGCGGAAGCTAAAAAAACCGATTACGGCCAGAAAAAGGATCAGCACAATGTACCCAAGAAATATTTTCCCCTTCAGCCCCATTCTCATTTTAATATCCCTCCGCCCATTAGATTTCGTTCAATATTCGACAAATTGTGGCATTTTCTTTTTCGTTTTCGTTTTAAACTCACTCCGGCCGGCCTCCTTTTTTTGGCAAAACTATTTATTCACGTTTTTCGACACTTTGCTCAATTGTCCTGCTTTATTCGATAAATACCAAAACCCTTACTTGTAATAAATGTAATTTCCACAAAAATTATACCGGTATAAAAATTTACTGTTAAAATTGCCGCAAATAGGCTCTGTATCTTGCAGCAAGCCATCCATAACCGGTAATTATAACATCTTGTTTTTTTAGAAAGGCAAATGTATAATAATTACATTGATATTAATTTTAAAAGGGGAGCTTCAGTTAGCGCTCCCCTGAAAAATCATATGGCAGGAATGCCGGTTGTCCCAGATGTATGGCGTCGATTAATCGCCTCAGCTATGGCAGTTGGTGCATAAGTCGTCGCCGTTTTCCTCAACCAGTAATGCTGGGTTGGTGCTTAAGTGTGGGAAAGTACCTCTGCTGGGATAACCGGCTCCTTTTGTATTAAAGTCCACCCAAAATGCCGCGTCAACATTTCGCGGACTGGCGTGACACTGCTGGCAGGAAGGCCCGGAATAGACTGCATAGGCCACGCTGCCGTCAGGGCGGGAAGCGCCGGTCATGGGGTCTATACCCAGCATAGCGTACCACTTGTTGCTCCGCGGGTCAAAGCTAAGGTCGGCGTCGCTGGCAGGAACAGGATTGCTGTCAATCAGCACATATCCCTGGTTCATAACCTTTGCTACGCTGGAACCATTAATCCAGCCGGCGCTGTTATTCATACCGGCGCCCAGCAGGTCATAACCGGGGCCCGCCGCGTTCACCGGATGATTAAAGATTTCACTGTAGACCCTGTTGTAGACAACATCATCAACGGTCATATAATTCTCGTATCCCCGGTGGCATCCGGTACACCATTTGGACCCATAGGAACCGCCGGTGTTAATGCCGTTAATAACCCTTTTCAGCAAACGGTTGGTCAGGAATATCTTTCTCTGTCCGCTGCTTAAGCCCTCTTCCGTAACCTTAACCTGTGATTCGCCCAGGTAAATACCAACAGTGTTGGCCGTAATTCCGTGCGGCGTATGACAACTGTCACAGGTAAAGGCGTTGCCGGAAAGTTGCCCCTGGTCTCCCGTGTAGAGAGGGGCGCTACTACCGTCTGCGGCACCGGCAGGGATTAAGGTGGAACCGAAAGTAGAATTGTAAGTAAATCCGTTAACGGTGCCGAACACCCGGTGGGAAGATTTTACGCCGTATCCGTAACGCGGGTCCGGCAAGTCGCTGGCAAAATAAGGAGCATTACTGCTGCCGGTAATATCATGGCAGAACTGGCAGGCATCGGTAACCGTCTGTCCAGGTAGCAGTATGGGGTTATCAGCATCATGCACTTTATGACATATCTGACATTTATTGGTACTGGCAGTGTAGCCACCATGTGGGCCGGTAGTACCTGTCGCGGCGCCGGCATGACAGCCGTTGCACTGGTCTGCGGCGTAACGTTCAGCCCAACCGCTGCGGTCCCCCAGGTCTTCATGGGCAGCAAAAGCGACTCCGCCGGTGAGCACAAGGATTAGGGCGCTCAGTGTTACCGTTACCGCCAACATTACTATCGTAATTAAGGTTGCCGGTGCGTTGAATGTTTTTTGTTTCCTTGACAATTGAAACAACTTTTCCACTCCTAAAACTCCTTAATTTGGCTAAATATCCAGTAGGCCAATAAGGCAGAACCATACTTTAATTCGACAAATTTATGTAATATTTGTGTATATTCTACTTTTAGCAATAGTATCGCATAGTTTTCAACACATTTGCCTAAATTCCTTTTCAAATGTAATTATTTTTCTTTAGTAACGGTGTGCAATTGCACTATATTGGCTGTATTGTGTTTTCCACAGTAAATTTGTATAATTAAGATTGTGAATGATATCAATATTCACTGATCAGGGGGTGGCCATAACTTGACAAAGCTCAGAATGATGTACCTGATTATTGGATTGGTCCTGCTGTCTCTGGCAGCCGGGTGCGGCGGCGGTTCTCCAGGCGGAAATGAACCAAAGGCCGCAGCGCAAAAACGGATAATTAATACATATCTGGAAGGGCTCAAGGACCTGGACTACAACAAACTTAAACAATCGGTTACATATAGCGTCTACAGCTCCTGGCCAACAGACAGGACTAAATTTAAAGAAATGCTCGCCGAGCGGCAGAAACCGATGGGAACTATCAGGAACTGGACGTTGGAAACAAACCCCTATGTCGACGAACTCAACAACCAGACGCTGGTTCGCGCGACCGTTACTACCGATAAATATAAGGTGATATTAAAATTTGACCTGCGTAAATACAGTAATCAGTGGCGCATTTACGGTGTGGATACGGAGAGAACGATTCCCCTGCATAAAAATTCTACACCCTCCGCTCTCCCTCCGTCAGGTAAAGCTGATTATAGTTCCAAAGCCAAAACAAAATAAGTTATAAGTTTTTGCCCCAGCGAAGAAAAAACTGCAACCGAAAGGTTGCAGTTTTTTTGGCCTTTACGCCCATATTACGGCAAGTTAGCTGTACCGTGGCAGTTGGTGCAGAAGTCATCACCCGATTCAGCGAGCAGAGCCTTATTGGTGCTTAAGTGTGGGAAAGTACCTCTGCTGGGATAACCAGGTCCTTCTGTGTTAAATGCTGCCCAGAATGCTGCATCAACGTCACGCGGGCTGGCGTGGCATTGCTGACAGGAAGGTCCGGAATAAACTGCATAGGCCACACTGCCGTCGGGACGCGGTGCGTCGCCATTGAGCGGGTCATTGGCAATCATGGCATACCACTTATTGCTCCGCGGGTCACCGTTCAGGTGAGCACCAGGATCAGGGGTACCCCTAGTATCAACATAGACATACCCGGCTGCGGTAACATCAGCCGCTGTTTTACTGTTAATAAAGCTGACACCGTTTGCCATACCGGTACCTAACAGGTCATAACCAAGGCCGCTTGCGTTAACGGGATGGTTGAAGACACCGGCATGGTTATTATCACGTCCCTGGTGGCATCCTATACACCAGGCCGAACCGTAGGTGGTGCCGACGTCAACACCGTTAACAGTTCTCCGCAGGATCCGGTTGGTCAGGTAAATCTTCTCGGTGCCGGCAGGCATGCCGTAGCTGGTCGCCTTAACGTGGGACTCGCCCAGGTACTTGTCTACCACCTTGGCAGCGAGAGCGTGCGGGGTATGGCAACTGTCGCATGTAAAAGCAGTTGCGGAAAGATCACCAGTACCCGTGGTATTTAATGTGGCATTACCGCCGGTGGCGTCATCACCGCCCGGGATGGTGAGGGAACCATAAGTAGCAAAATATACGGTGCCGGCGACTGTGCCGAATACCTTGTGCGCGGACTTAATATTGGTAGTCGGTATGTCACTGGCAAAATAAGGAGCTACGTCTGTTCCGGTCAGGTCATGGCAGAAATTGCAGGCCTCCGTAACAGTGGCACCCGGCAGTAATTTTGCATTAGCAGCCTTGTGCACCTTATGGCAGGCAATACACCTGGTGGTAGTGCTGGTATACCCGCCGTGAGGGCCGGATGTGTGTTTGTCGGCCGTATCATGGCAGGCAGAACACCCTTTGGCGGACATTTCCGCCCAACCGGTACGGTCACCCAAATCGGTATGTGCTGCAAAAGCGACACCCGCAGTCAGCATAACCAGACATAGGGTCATGACAGCAATGATACCCAGTTTGCGCATCATTTTCACCTCCTTTCCCCGATAGTCCTTTTATACCGGGTTCAGCCCGGTAAACTTATTCTTCGTGATTTTCGATAACAAAGTCAGTCAGCCTGATGGCCTGTACCCTGTCGTTTTCCTTATCCGCCACATAAATGACCTTATCCTTGGTAATGGCTATGCCGTTGGGAAAATTGAAGGTCCCGTCATCAACGCCCCGTTGGCCCATTTCCGCCAGCAGTTTTCCCTGCGGGGAGAGGACCTTAATATTAAAGTCAAAGGCGTCAATCACATAGATGTTGCCGTCAGGCCCAACGGCGATATTCCGCGGTAGCTCAAACTGCTGCGGTTTTTTGTTGAAATTGTCCCAGGCATCAACGGGCTGACCGTATACCCACTTCACTTTGCCGTTCTGGTCCAGGGCCTGGACACGCAGGTTGTTAGAATCGGACACATAAATGGTTCCGTCATCCCCCACGGCAATGCCGTTAGGCCGGTCAAACTGACCCTCTTCTTTCCCCGGCATGCCGAAATCCTTGACAAACTTACCCCTGGTGGTGAAGATAACCACCTGGAAAGGGTTGGCTATATAGACTTTCCCGTCTTTCACATCCAGAGCCAGCGGGAAAATATCGGTCGCCGTTCCTCCGTAAGGACCTTTGGGAAACCAGTCTATAAATTTACCCCTGCTGTCAAATACCTGTATTCGCTGATTCGCCAGGTCGGCCACAAAGATATTGCCCGTTTCTTCATCGATGTCAATTCCATAGGGGTAATTAAATTTCCCGGGGCTCCAGGTAGCCTTGTAACCGGGGGCGGGATGGGCCACCCCGCGTTCGCCGAACTCAAACATAAACTCGCCCCGGCGGTTAAACACCACCACCCGGTTATTCCCGCTGTCGGCCACATAAATATTGTTATCTTTGTCCGTGGCCACCGACATGGGCTTGTTAAAGGCCGGCAGCAGGCCTTTCCCCGGTCCGTAGACGGCAAACAAAAATTCGATATTGCCGACCCTCTTTGGGTTAGCGGATACAACCCCGCCGCCGCCCAAGTCCGGTATATTAAAATAGATGTATGTTATCAGAGCCAGGGTAACAGTCAACACTGCAGCAGTAACATTGGCCAGACGTTTCTTCTTCATCCTAAACTCCTTTCAACCGGTTACTTTAATTTTTCCAGTCCGGCAGTCGCATCCGGATCGTCAGGAACAAACTTCAGTACCTCCTGGTACTGTTCTTTGGCCCTGGCCTTATCGCCCATTTTTTCGTAGGCCCGCGCTTTCAGCAGGTGTAAATCGGCCTTGCCAGGTTCCAGCTTGAGTACCTTATCGGCCACTTCGATGACCTCACCGTACTTTCCCTGCGCCAGGTAGGTTTCCCCCAGGCCTATGGCCGCAATGACGTGATTGGCTTTCAGATCCAGAGCCTTCTTATAATATTTTTCTGCCTCCGCATATTTTTCTTCTTCCTGGGCAATCACCCCCAGGTTGTAGTTGGCAGCCAGGTTATTCTTTTCAATTTTAAGAACCTCCATGTACTGTTCCCGGGCCTTTTCGTACTCTTTCATGGTCTGCAGGGCATAGGCCAGTTGCAGCCTGGCATTGATGTCAGCCGGGTTTTTATTCACCTGTTCCATAAAGCTTTTCAACCGCGCCACCTCCGGCGCCACCGTCGGTTCCTTGGCCGTGTACTTCCTTACCGTCAGTACCCCCATCGCAATATTGGCCACTACCAGAACCAGGATCAGAACTATAACGGAAACCGGCACTTTCTCCTGTTGTTGTATCGACACTTCGGACAACTTGACCACTCCTGTTAAAACTTAGTTAATTACGCATTTCACAAATCACCCAAAAAAACTGCTGCTTTTCTTTTCGCTGACCGGCTATTCTCGGTATTTTTGCTAATAATCAAGCAGCATAATGTTTCAACATTATTTTCAATATTATTATCAATCTTACCGTCAGTACCCCCATCGCAATATTGGCCACTACCAGAACCAGGATCAGAACTATAACGGAAACCGGCACTTTCTCCTGTTGTTGTATCGACACTTCGGACAACTTGACCACTCCTGTTAAAACTTAGTTAATTACGCATTTCACAAATCACCCAAAAAAACTGCTGCTTTTCTTTTCGCTGACCGGCTATTCTCGGTATTTTTGCTAATAATCAAGCAGCATAATGTTTCAACATTATTTTCAATATTATTATCAATATTGTTATCGATATTTTCTGTTTTGGACTTTAGTCCATTTTTATTACAAATTTATTAATTTTTTTTTACGAAGCAGGCTATTAACTTTTCATTGGCGCAACCCTCCTGACAGAAGATCATTCATCTTAACAGGAATCATTCACCAAAATGGCACTCGTTGCAGTGAATAACTGCCGGGTGACAGATAAGGCACCTGTTCCGGTCATAACCGCCTAACTGATGTTGAATGTTAAACCCGGGTGGATGGGGCTTATTCTTCATATGGCATTCAAAGCAGAAGTTCGGACTTGTCCACGGCGCCCCCGGGTTGACAGGGTTGGCCGGCGAATGGCAAAGGTTGCACACCGCCTGCCCTTTGGCATAATATACATCCTTATGCCGGTATTTGAAACCGGGTGGATGAGGCATTTCCAGCCCGTGACAGTCAACACAGGCCACTGCCATATCTTTTTGTTGGGGAGAGGTCTGGTGGCAGTAATTACAGTTTTTGATCCCCTGTTCTCGGACCAATGTCGTATGCGTTTTTACAATGTCTTTTGTATGCGGCATCTTCCGCCCGTGGCAGACACTGCACGATGCCGTATCCGTCGGTTGCTTCGGGTCGGCGGGTCCCTGCGCCACCTTTGCCTCATGGCAGTTGAAACAGGTCCTCACCCCAACTTCTTCTATGGCCTGTATATGGCGCTCCTTGTAATTTTCAGGGTGTGGCATCTGTACTTTATGGCAATTCTGGCATAGAGGCTCTTGAACGCCCCGGACATGGCACAGGCGGCAGTTCTGTTTAGCCAGATAATCCCGGCCGTGACTTGTTTTAAAGTTATCGGCAGCATGGGAAGGAGGCTTTCCTATCTTTTTATCATGGCATTTCAGGCATTGCTGCCTGGTAATCTCTACTTTCCGCCTGTGTATCAAATCGCCGTGGCACTGTTTGCATGTAATTACACCGCTGCCGGCGTGCTGAAAATGCCCGTAGTAGTCTTTTCCCGTCTGTGAAAATATTAAATCCCCGTGGCAATTCAGGCAGCGGTCCCATACCCGGTCTCTGTTTGCCTGGTTAGAATGACCGGCGACCATAGTAAAAAGAAACGCCAGTTGTTTTCGCTTTGTGTCGATATAATTAGCAACAACATCGGTATACCTGGATACAAATTCAACAGCCTTGCCAAAAGCTTTTACTGCCCTGTCAGTTGTGAGCATATATCTGGGGATGATTTCCTCGTCCTTGGTCTGTTCACTTTTCATTTGGATTTCGGAATCCGCATGACAGCTATAACAATTAATCCTGCTGTGCCCGGATTTTTTCCACGAGTTATAATAGGGTTTCATGGTGTGGCAGGTCCCGCAAAAATCCGGTTCTTCTATATACCGGAGGCCCTCTATAGTTAATGCTGGCATTGCTATCAAAAAAAATACTACAGTCAGCAGTAGTTTGGCCCGCCATTTTAACTTTGTTTTACGCTCCTCTACGGTAATCCCCGCCATTTCTCCACCACCCAGTAATTGCTATTTATTTCGACACATTGCGTTAAATATCCTGTTTTGGAATTGTGATTTATTTCTTAAATTTTTATAAATTCCCTCCCTATTCAATAAACTCCTTGGTTTTTGTCAATTAAAAAAAAGAAGCTGCCCCGGCATTTAACTTGGGCCAGCTTCTAAACCTTCAATGTATCTTGTTAAATCTTAAACTGATTTGTCATTTCCGCCAACCGACCGGCCAGCTCCTCCAACTCTTTTGACAACGTTGCCATTTCCTCTACCGTTGCCGACATCTGCTCCGATGAAACAGATACCTCTTCGGCCGAAGCGGCTGATTCTTCAGCAATGGCAGATACGTTTTCGATAGCCGTCATAACCTGGTCGCTTCCTGCCGACATTTCCTGAGTGGCCGCAGAATTTTCCTCTGTTATTGCCGCGACAGCATTAACCGCCTGAACAACATTTTCACTGCGTTCGGAAATATCCTGGGCCAGCGCAAAGATTTTTTGAATCTGTTCAGTAGTTTCGCCTACGCTGTGCAGTATTTCACTGAGGGCCTGCCCGGCATCGGCGGCCAGCCGCGAACCTTCTTCCGCTTCTGCAGTTCCCTGGTTCATGGCCTCCACAGCATTGTCGGTTTCTTTTTGAATATTGGTTATCAAATCAGCAATTTCCTTGGTCGCTTTACTGCTTCTTTCCGCCAGCTTGCGCACCTCGTCAGCAACTACTGCAAAGCCTTTGCCGTGCTCACCGGCGCGCGCCGCTTCAATGGCTGCGTTCAGCGCCAAAAGATTGGTTTGTTCCGCGATATCATCGATAACCTGAATGATTTCGCCGATTTGCTGTGACCGTTCTCCCAATTGTTTAATACTGCCTGCTGACTGGAACACCGTTTGCCTTAGCTTCTCCATGCCGGCTATAGCCTCTTCCACAGCTTTTGCGCCTTTCTGGGCAGCTTTGGATGTATCCTCAGCGCTCCTGGACAGGATTTGTGTTCCATTGGCCACTTCCTGTATCAGACCGGCCATTTGCTCCATGGTGAGGGCAGTTTTTGTCACATTATTGGCCTGGTCGCTTGCACCCGCCGCTATCTGGCCGATAGCCTGCGTCAATTCCCTGATTATGTCAGCCGTTTCCTGGATGTGCCTGATTTGTGCCGTATTACCTTTGGCCACATCGTTTATGGCAGCGCCCACCTGTTGGGTGGCTAAAGCAGCTTCGTTACTCCCCTGGACCAGTTTGTGACTGGCGGCAGTCACCCGGTTAACGGCGTCGGCCATACTGCTAACCATAGTATGAATTTGCGCAAGGAACCTGTTGATAAACCGGGACACCCTTCCCAACTCGTCTTCTGATTCTTCCGGCAAACGCTGCGTCAAATCCCCTTGTCCCGAGGCCAGGTTTGCCGTGGCGACCATTATCCTCTTCAGGGGGCGGTTTATCTGATAGTAAGAGACCCCTGTTAAAACGGCTGTAATACCTATAAGCATAAGCAACATTTCTATGACGGTCCTGATAATGGCCGCAGTAACTGCTTTATCTATTTCCGTCAGGGAAAGTCCTACCCGGAATGCCCCCCAATGCTTTCCGTTGACCGTAATCGGATAGCTGATATCCCAGACCTTTTCACCGGTATCCCTCAGGTAATCCTGTTTTAAGGGAGTTTGTGTAGCTGCGGCTTTAGCTCCAACAGGGTCATTAAAAATCCTTTTTGCCCTGTCCGGATTATTATGAGTAGGTATGTAACCTGTTTTGGCTGGGTCATCGGCTTTGGCCGCCGGTACCGCAAAGAGAACATTTTTATCGGAATTTGCAATGCCCTTAATAATCGTCGACCAGTGGCTGTCGGTATATGCGTCAAAGGCTGAACGATATTTTCGGTCCTTTGCTTCCGCCGCATCTTGCAGCAGGGTATAATTCCTGTCAAATAAGGCTTCTTCGGTGATTACGCCGTTTCGAATATCATTTTCCATAACCTGTTCCAGGGCGGCAGCCCCCGCCCGGGCAAGGGCAAACCCTTGCGCTTCAATGGCTGCCTCCACCATGTGGTGGACCTTGTTAACGGAATAGGCGGAATAAAATATCATAACCACCAGCAATGTAATAAATAAGGTGAAGCTTAATTTGAACGTCAGGCTTTTGGTCAGTTTAACCAAAAAAATTCCCCCCTTTGCGTGAACAATTCAGTATTTATGTATCAAAAAAGGCCTCTCCTGGCCTTAATTTTTCTCCTGGGTCCTTTTCTTTTCAGTTTTTTCCCGCAAACACACGCTCAGTTCCACAACGCCGACATCGGTTTCCAGCGGAATTTGCAGCTTTTTCCGGTCCAGGGTGGAAATACGCGCCGGAGCTCCATATAAGATACTCGGCGGACCGATATCACTGACATAACCGATTTGCTCCAGTCTGATCAGCGCCCGGCCGGCAATTATATTGGCCATTTCTCCAATCCCGCTCAGTACCCATTTGTCAAATTCCCGCATTTCTTCACCCAACATGCGGGAAGTAACTGCGATTGCCGTTTTTTCAGACATTCCTATCTGGAAGGTCCCTTCCACAGCGCCTGTTATGGAAATCATCACAGTTATTTCCCGGGTCGTCCAGCAGGCGTCGGCCAGGGACAAAGCGCCCCTTACCGGTTTTATTCCCGCCTCCATCTGCAATATTTCCATGGCCGAGGTTAAAAAAGGATTGATAATATCTGCTTTCACCCTTACACCTCTAACATACAGTCTTATTTCTTCTCACGCAGGGCCACACTCACCGTTATTTCTCCCAGTTCCGTCAGTAATGGGATCTGCAGCCTCTTTATATTTATCGTGGAAATGACCACGCCCCGGCCAACTATAACAGTAGGAGGAGCCAGCGTGCACGGGTAACCGGCTTTTTCCAGTTCCCTACTGGATATACCCGTTATAACGTTGCCTAATTCTGCAATGGCCGATTCCACCATGCTGTCAAATATGGGTACCGGCTGCCCCAGCATCTTGGAAACAATATTTTTGGCCGTTCTTTCAGACATGCCGTACATGACTATCCCTTGAACTTTTCCGATAACCCCGATCATTACAGTTACATCATTTGCCGTATAAGACGACTGTTCCAGAGCTAACTGTCCTTTTTCTATTTTGATATCCTTCCCCAGTTCAGCGCTTAGAACCTCATGTGTAGCTATCACAAAGGGGTTGATAAATTCCGCTTTCAGCAAGGTTTTCACCCTCTCCTGTTTCCGGTTATTGTTGTATCTTTACAGCATTTTGACAATCTCGTCGGCAATCTCAGTGATGGGCAGTACCTTATCAGCTTTACCCATTTCTACCACAACCCTGGGCATGCCATAAACCACGCAGGTATCTTCATTTTGTGCAATTACTTTGCCCCCTGCCCGCTTAATAGCGCTAGCCCCACCGGAGCCATCATACCCCATACCGGTTAGCACAACCCCAACAACATTGGGTCCGTAGTAATTTACCACCGATTCCATAGTGACATCCACCGCCGGACGAACGGAATGCACCGGAGGATTCTGATTAAGTCCGATAACGGTACTGGAAACCAAATTCATATGGTATCCACCTGGGGCCAATAGGGCGACACCCGTCTGTAAGGTATCCCCGGCGCTGGCCTCTTTTACGGTTATACCGGAAATATCATTTAGCCGGTCAGCAAGCGATTTGGTAAAACCGGGCGGCATGTGCTGCACAATTAAAACAGCAGCAGGCAAATCTGCAGGAAGCTTTGGCACAACCTGCTGCAAGGCATTCGGCCCACCCGTCGAACTGCCAATGACAACTACTTTAGACGGCGTTTTCCCGGCTAAAGGTTTGGCGGCAACAGCCGCTGCTTCCTTTTTCGGTATAGGAGCTATCATTTGCAAAGCCCGGATGTTTTTTAATGAAGCCTTGGCACAGACCTTTATTTTTCGGATAAGTTCTTCTTTAACTCTTGCAATGTCCAGCGATATGGCCCCCGACGGTTTGGGTACAAAATCAACGGCCCCTAAGGTAAGCGCCTTAATAGTAGTTTCACTGCCCTCCTGGGTCAAACTGCTTAACATAACTACAGGAGTAGGGCATTCCACCATGATTTTCTGCAGGGCCGTTAACCCGTCCATCCTTGGCATTTCTACGTCCAGAGTAACAACATCGGGTTTCCATTTTTTTATTTTTTCCAGAGCGTCCAAACCGTCCCGCGCTGTATCGACAACAAAAATCTCTTCATCCGATTGAAGCATATTCGAAACAACCTTGCGCATATAAGCTGAGTCATCAACCACCAAAACTTCAATTCGCTTGGCCATAAAGCTTCCTCCCCGGCGCCTTCTCAAAAAGCTTATCCCACAAAACGCTTAATGGTAGAAAGTATTTTCTCCGGTTGATATGGTTTAACAATAAAGTCTTTGGCCCCTGCTTTAATGGCAGCCATTACCGTATTCTGCTGCCCCAGCGCGCTGCACATAACTATATTTGCGTTGGGATCAATTTTTTTAATTTCTGCCACGGCAGTCAAGCCATCCATCACCGGCATCGTGATATCCATCAAAACCAGATCCGGTTTGATTTGCTGGTACTTCTCCACGGCTTCCTGGCCGTTTTCTGCCTCGTCAACGGAATACCCGTTTTCAGTAAGCAGCTTGGCACACCTCATGCGCATGAAGGCAGCATCATCAACCAATAACACCTTCGCCATAACCAAATACTCCTTTCCCGAATAATTCGTTGCATTCTTATTACGATGCGGCTTTTTTCAAAAGGTTTGGCACATCCACGATTAAAGCCACATTTCCGTCGCCTAATATTGCCGCTCCTGAAATTCCCGGCACATCTCCTATATATTTGCCAAGGCTCTTTATTACTATTTCCTGTTCGCCAACAAGCGAATCAACCACTATGCCCACCTGGGTGCCGGCCAGGTTGACCACAACGACAAATAACTTGTCCTTGTCCTTCGCCCCACCTTTTATATTAAAGACCTTTTCCAGCCTGATGAGGGGCAGAACCTTACCTCTTACAACAATAACTTCCCGATTGTTGACATATTCGACCTGGTTGCTGCGCATACGAATAGTTTCAATCACAGAAGAAAGAGGTATCGCATAGACATGCTTATTCAGGGACACTAAAAGAGCCCGAATAATGGCAAGAGTTAAAGGTAGCTTAATTTTAAACTCCGTTCCTTTGCCAACGGCCGTATTAATCTCGATAGCCCCATTAATACGTTCAATGTTGGTCCTTACTACGTCCATACCAACACCGCGACCTGATACATCGGTAACCTTTTGCGCTGTACTGAGCCCTGAAGCAAATATAAGGTTAATAGCTTCTTTGTCAGTTAAGCGCTTGGCTTGCTCTTCTGTAAGCAGGTTTTTCTTCACAGCGCTCTTTCTGACTACTTCCGGATCAATGCCGCGTCCATCATCTCTTATTGAGATGATAATATGGTTTTCTTCATGGGCGGCCTGCAGCCATAAATTACCCACAGGCGGTTTCCCTGCCGCGACCCGTTCGCCGGGCGGCTCTATGCCATGGTCCAGGGCGTTCCGCAGTAAATGAATCAGCGGGTCGCCTATTTCCTCAATAATAGAACGGTCCAACTCAGTCTCCTGTCCGGTCATAACGAAGTTTACTTCTTTTCCTGCCTTATGAGACAAGTCCCTGACCATACGCGGAAATTTGTTAAAAAGGCTTTCCACAGGCAGCATCCGGGCCTTCATAATCAATTCCTGCAGTTGCGTAGAAACACGACCTATATGCACAGATGTTCGGCCAAGCTCCTGTGATATTTCATCCATATCATAATTGTTTTCTAATTCACCGTAAATCTGGAACAACCTTGTCCGGTCTATGACCAGTTCTCCGACCAGGTTCATGAGGCTGTCCAAGAGGTCCACATCAACCCGGACAGTCCGGTTGCTGCTTTTCTTTAAACCGGCAGCCCGGTCAGCCACATCTTTGGATTGTCTGGATTTAGGCTTTTCCTGCTCCTGCTGCGCACCCGGTTTTTCTGCCCCTGACATATTAGTTGCTGCCATCTCGTCGCTTAAGTCAAGTTTTCTCACAGAAGGTTCGGTCAGGTTGGGCAGATCTTTGAGCAGTTTTTCTATATTCTCCGGTGTTTCTTTTGTTAACAGGACTACAGTAAGTTCACTGCCTACCTGTTCTTTCTCTATATCTTCTGCTGACGGAATTGATTTCACAACGTCTCCCCATTCGCGGATAGCCATTAAAGTTACGAAGCACCTTACGGCCAACATTTCGGGTTCTACATCAAACTTGGTCGAAATTACAAGCGCCGTTTGCCCTTCTTTTATTCCCTTATCCAGGTGCGTCTTCTCATCATAACTGAAATCAATTTCGGGTACGTTTTGCCGTGTCTCAACTGCCGGCGCTGTTGATACTGCTGTCTGGGCCGCAAGGGTTCCACCTTCAAAATTGCTTACATTGGCAAGCTTGTCCAAAATGCCCGTTAAATCTATATCACTTTCTTCGTCATTTACGATTTCTTCTTTTAACACCCGCAAATGGTCCAGGCACTCAAATAAAACATCGACTATGCTACTGTTTACCGTCAGTTGGTTTTTGCGGAGTTTGTCCAAAACATTTTCCATGGCATGGGTCAATTCCGCCATCCTTTTATGGCCAATAGTAGCAGAAGACCCTTTTAGGGTATGTGAAGCACGAAAAATTTCCTGCAGCAATTCCTCATTATCGGCTTCTTTTTCTAGCCTGACCAAGTCGTCTTCTAAAGTCTGCATATGTTCTTCTGCTTCTTCCAAAAACAATTTCAGTTCTTCCGGCGAAGCGTCCAAATTTAAACCCATTTAACATTCCCTCCATTCCAGGGGTTATTTAGCTGATATTTTCAAGCACCGGATGCTCATCTTTGCTTAAAACCTTATCAATATCAAGCAAAATTACCAGTTTATCGTTCAGCTTGGCTACCCCGGCCAAATATTCCGTATCAACGTCACAAACTATCTCTGACGGTCGTTCGACCATTTCGCTGGATATCCTCAGAACTTCGGAAACACCGTCTACAATCATGCCGATGGTGTTGCCTTCAACTTCAACGACGACAATTCTGGACGCTCTGGTGATTTCTTCCTCAGGCAAGCCAAATTTTCTCCTGATGTTATAGACAGGAATAACACGCCCTCTAAGGTTAATGACCCCTTCTATGTATTCAAGTGTCCTCGGCACCTCAGTGATATTCTGCATAGTAATAATTTCCCTTACACTTTCGATGTCCAGACCGTAAGTTTCTTTTCCCAGCCGGAATACCACGTACTGCTTTTCGAAATAATTATTTTCCTCACTCATTTTGTTTCCCCCTGCTCGAAAAAAGTTGCTATATATTGTCAGTATAGGGTTAGTTCGACAAAATACGCGGAATTCCTTCATTTTATTCTGTAAAGAGGTAATTTTTTGAAAGTACTTTAAAAGGGGGAACTTGAAAAGAGGGCACGATTTGACATGTAATAATCAAGCACTTTTAAGAATAAATATTAGCAGAATTCCTGCTGGAGGGGAGTTTATGTCCTATATTTTCCTGACCAGTATAGTTGCCGGGTTGGCCACGTGCTTGGGAAGTTTCATAGTAATATGTATGGGGCGCCCTGCCGAAAAAACCTTTTCACTCCTCTTCGGATTGGCCGGCGGAATCATGCTGGCCGTGGTGGTCATGGATCTGATTCCGTCTTCCCTTGCCTACGGTTCGATAAAACAAGCCCTCACTGGCTTTAGTTTTGGAATCATGTTGATGGTTTCACTGGACATTCTGCTGGATCAAATATACCGTCCGTTAACACCTCTACCAGGTGCCGGTAAAAAGCGCCTGGTAAAAATGGGCTATTTAATTGCCATCGGCATAGCCCTACATGACCTCCCCGAAGGTTTCGCCATTGCTGCGGGATACTCGGCTAAAAATAAACTTGGTCTGGTCATTGCTACAGCTATTGGACTGCACAATATTCCGGAAGGAATGGCAACTGCCGTTCCCCTGCGTATGAGCGGCGTTTCCGGCAAAAAAATCCTGGCCATTAACTTACTGGTAAGTCTCTTCACTCCTCTGGGCACTTATATGGGACTTTTACTGGTAAACATTTCACCCGGTTTAATCGCCTCCCTGTTAAGCCTGGCAGCAGGCGCTATGACCTATATAGTTAAAAATGAAATCCTCCCTGAATCCAGGAAAAAGCACCCCAACTTTTCTACTCTGGGAGCCATGGCCGGTTTCCTATTAATCTTCGCCCTCGATTTTCTGCATGTGTAAAAAAACAACAACTGCCTGTTTATTTGCAATATACCATATAGGGGTATATCAAAATTATACATCCGAGCGCAGCAGTTCGTCAATTAGATATACATCACTTTCCTTCTCAATAACATATCGGCAAAAGCCTCCAGTCTGCTGTATAAGCCGGCTGATGCACTGTGTTCGTCCAAAACCAGGGTCAGAACAGGAATGCCCGTTTCCTGCCGTAGCTTCGGAGTAACCGACTGAGCTACAATTTCCGGCATACAGGTCATGGGCAGGATGTGGATTATACCGTCAAACCCCTGGCGGTAATACCGAATAGTATTGGCCACTGTATCAACACCGTGCCCGCCTACAAAATCAGTCAAATATGGAAAAGCATCCTTTAGCAAACTCTGTTTATGTAGGTAGGCTTTTATTTTTCCCAGGTGGTTTTTAATCCAACCCGATATAAAAATTGACCTGCATACTTCTATCCCCATACCGTTCAGGAATTCTTCAACCCGGTAATTGGCATAGGGTTCAATTAACATATATATATCGCCCACCAAACCAATTTTTAAAACAGGTTTTCGCTTCGATTCAACTGCCTGCCTGATTGCTTGCAATGTGTTTTCTTCTTCCCGGACCAGGGTTTCCCTGTCCATGGCCTTGTCTATAGCTATTAAGCCTGACCCGAATATTTTTGTTACCTGTCCTGTTTTCCGCTCCAAAGGCCTGCACCTGTGAACCACGGATTCTATCCGGTCTGCCGCACAGATTTTGGCCCAACCTAGCTTCACGGCCCTATATACCTCGGCCCAGGTTGCATTGGCAGCTACCCGCAGAGCGTCAAGCTGTTGAACTGTTTCTTCGCCCTCCAGGACGATGATGTGGCAACGGTAACCGGCATCCCTAAGTATTTCTCCCATCAGATGCCCGAAATAGCCAAAGCGACATGGTCCTTCGCCACCAAGCATAATAACCGTATCAGCCCCTTGTTCTAAACCTTCAATTACATTCCCCAAAACCAGTTTAAAAGGATAACAGGCTCCTTCGGGCGCAAACCGGGCACCAATTGACGCTGTTGCCTTGGTTACAGGCGGAGGCGGTACAACTTCAAATCTTAACCCGGCCAATGCGCATTTTACTGCTATGCCCAAATTCCCCATGTTGGGATAGGTAATTTTCACGTTCTGACCCTCCAAAACTTCTTTCTGGTTTAAAAAACTTTTCAGCAACTAAGTTTTTCCAATCAGAACTATTTTATTCCCCAATGGATCTTTAACCGCAAAATAACCTTGATAAAAAAAACCCTTCCTGTTCAGGAAGAGTCCTTCATTCAATCTTAGCGCTCGCATGAAGCGCCTACCGGGCAGTTTTCCGCACAGATCCCGCACATTGAACACTTGCTGGCATCAATAGTATAGCAAGCGCCATCCTTTTTAATGGCGCCGGCCGGACACTTCTCGGCGCAGGTTCCGCAGGCCGTGCAGATATCTTGGTTTATTGAAAAAGCCACTCTTTCACCCCCTTAACGGGATTTTATCTTCACCTAGTTTTGCCAATAAACAAAGAAATATACAAAAATAAATTACGGATGCATATACATCCGTAATTACAAACCTTTTTCCCGGTATTCCGGCGCCTTTGTTTGAAACTAGCCCTTTGCCCCGGGGATTCCCAGCGGAATACAGATAGTCTGCCCAATCTGCAGGTTTAGCGGGTTCACATCGGGGTTGGCCGCTTCAATAGCCTCCACAGTAGTATTATACTTTCTGGCCAGTTTCCAATAGGTATCGCCACGTCGAATTATATGGATAACGCTGTTTTCCGGGCAAGGCCCAGGTTCTTCAGGAAATTCGGGGAATTCAGGGCATTCCGGTTCTTTTGGTAGTTCCGGACATTCAGGTTCTTCGGGTAATTCCGGGCACTCGGGTTCTTCAGGCCATTCCGGAAAATCAGGGAATCCCGGCCAGCCAGGAAAACCTGTTGCTTCACCTTCCGCATCAGGAGCCTCTGCATCGGAGTCTTCCTTTTTGGGTTCCTCTTCTTCAGCTATTTCTCCTGCAGAATTTTGATCCGGGAAAACTTCTGTTTTTGAAGCCTCTTCATCAGTGGGTAAATCAAGCGACTCATGCACCGGCGGCTCAAGCAATTCTTCTATGTTTGTCGGCTCGTTTAATTCAGGGTTCTGCTCTTGTAACTCCTCGTCATCTAAGGGGATTTTCTTTTCGACGAGGCTGTCAAGGGTATCCTTTTTTACAGGCTTGGTTTTTTTCTTTTGCGGAACGTATTTAAAAAAGATAAAGCGGTTTTTGTCCTGTGACATGGAAACTTCCCCTCCCTTCTTTAAAAATAATTCCTTATATATATATATAAAGAAGCCCTAAATATGTACTAACTTTTTTCATATTCCCAGATTCATAACCTGTCTGTGCCAGTTAATAGTCCTCTTCAACCCTACATCAAGAGGAGTTGAAGCCGACCAGTTTAATAATTCACAGGCTTTCGAAATATCTAGAAGATAACCGGGATAGTCTCCTTTTACCGGCGGAAGTTTAATGATTTCTGACTTTGCGCCACTCAAATCAATGATGTTCCTGGCTAGTTCTTCTATACTAATCACTTTCCCTGAGGCTATGTTTATTACCTGGCCGCATACTTTTTTGCGGGCCTTAATAATACCGGTTATAGCCTTGGCAACATCCCCGGCGTAAATGAAATCCCTCGTCTGCCCCCCACACCCATAGATAATCAGCGGGTCATCCCGGAGAGCTCTGCAGATAAAATTGCCTACAACGGACGTATAGCCTACAAGATTCTGGTTTTCACCATATACCTTGCTCAGCCTGATAACAGCTAAAGGGTAATTATACCAATTAAAAAAGACGGAGCAATAGTTCTCGCCTGCTAATTTAGTAGCCGCAAATATATTCATGGCAGTTGGAGCAGAGCTTTCGGAAACGGGTTCTTTTACAGGTTTACCGTATATTTCAGCGGCAGAAGCAAAAATGAAGAAGGGGTTTTTTTTGGTATGAAACAGCTTTTGCAGTAATTTCATAGTACCGTAATCGTTATTCACAAAATATTCATCAGGCGTTTCCATCGCTTCCCGCGCGCTGTTATAAGCAGCCAAGTGCACAACTACATCAACATCGAGGTTGTTAATTTCTCTGACCGAAAGGTCCTGGTACTTCTTAACAATCAGTTCAAATTTACCTTGCCACTGTTCCCCAATCACAAATTCTTCTTTCCTGGGAAAACCGCGGGATAAATTGTCGATTCCATATACCTTAGATATCTCCTTGTCTCTTACTAATTCGTCTACCAGATGGGTACCACAAAGCCCCGCTGCTCCTGTCACCAAAACACGCATTAAAAACACCCCCGCAGGTATTTAAATAACATGATTACACCAACCTTCCCCACTTTTCTTTCAATAAGGTGATTTAGGGAACCCCCATCTGTGTTTCCCACGGGTTTCAATACCCCCCAGGCCATTTATCCCGGTTAAAGTATTATCTATAACGTCATTTATGGAAACAGTCTGTGATGCCGATGTAAAACATATTTTCTCAACAATAAAAACCGGGTCAAAAGCATGGATAAAAACCCGTTTGGGTGAACTGGCAAAGTTTGCTCCGGCCCTTAACAAAGCTTCGTAATGGGACTGGCAAGCTCCGGCCACAATGATCAGGTCGTCCTTATTAGGCCTGAATTTTCGGGCCAATTTCACAGCCTCGACAAAGTACTTGGAATTACGATAACTGTTTAAACTCCGAAAATCTTTTTTCTCCTTTATAAAACCGTCATGGCCCGTTAACACCAATACATCAGGTTGGTACTCCTGGAGCAGTCCGACTATTTTTTTCGGCTGTTCCTGCTCGGGGACATGTGCTCCTTTTGCTTCCAATCCCAGTTGGCTGTACATTGCTTCACAAAGTCTCAGGTAATCTTCATTCCCATCTACATGCAAGACCTTCCCGGGGATCTCAAAAAAATTGGCTTTGTCTGCTTCAGCGGTTCTTAATAAATGCGGACGTAAAGACGATCGTTTTTTATAAATGCGGCTTAATAGTTCATTATTACGAAGAATAAATTTTTTTCTGTACTCCTTTAACTGGGAACGGGTTACTTTTTGTAAATCTGTTACCGGGCAATCAGCGCAAAGCCGTACATCCAGACCTTTCAGCAATACCCGGTCATTTCCGTTTCTGCCGGGTAAAAAATCCACTATTTGAAAATAAAGGTCACAATTATAAGATTTTCTGGTGACAATATCCCCTTTTTTGAAATCAGGCACCTTCCTTCCCCTCCAGCCTTTTCCCGGTCTTTTACATAGTATGCATTGAGATGTTTTTGCGTGATTCCCCAAGTAGCACCAAATATTTTTGCTCATATAATAAATTAGCAGCAATGCGTTTATCATTTCAGGAGGGAGTAATTTGATAGCAGCCGTAGTACCCGTAAAAAACGAAGGAACCAGTTTGGCCAAAGTACTGGAAACCTTATCTTGTTCCAACGTAGATATAATAATTCCGGTCTTAAACGGTTGTAGTGATGAATCTATGGCCATAACAAAAAAAAATTACAAAAAAAAAATAACGCCCATAGTGTTCGGCCAGCCTTTAGGCATTGATATTCCCCGCGCCGTCGGGGCCAAACAGGCGCTGGATATGCATGCGTCGGTAGTAGTCTTTATGGACGGAGACATGCGGGGGCCCATCTTAAATCAAATAAACATGCTAATTGAAGGTATTCGTTCCAGGGGCCTGGATATGGCCTTGACGGACTGCTATCAAAACTATTTCAACTCTGACCCCTTGGCACAATTAGTACTTTATTTTAGGAAAGAGCTAAACATGGCTCTAGGGCTGTTCCCCGAAATAGGTGTCGCCTGTCCTTCACACGGTCCTCATGCTGTATCATGCAAACTTCTTCGGGAGATACCCTTAAAAGAACTGGCCATCCCTCCCGTTTCTCTTGCTTTAGCCGGTAAAGCGGAGTTGCATATTGGGGTTGCTGCTTCTATCCCCCATTGTCTTTTAGGTTCAAATTTACGCAGCCAGAAACATGTCACTAGAGTTGCGGAAACCATTATCGGCGATTGTATAGAAGCGCTGGAAGCATATAACGGGCAACCGAGAACCAGAACTTATAAAGGGCAGGTATTTTTGGGGTACCACCCAAACCGCGATTTTAAAGCATTGGCAAATTTTTTGGACCCCAAAAAATAAAACTGCTCTGACAGGATTAATGCTACTTGTCAGAGCGGCTTTGTTTTTGATTTACTAAGACATATTGCTGAAAATGTTGCTCAGCGCTGCAAATTCCTGTAAAGTCAGGGTTTCTCCCCGTCGTTCCGGGTTAATGCCCACTTGCGTCAGGGCTTTTTTTATGACCTCTTTGTCGCAGCCCAATCCCCCGCGTAACGAATTTAACAAGGTTTTTCGGCGCTGGCCGAATGCAGCCCTGATAATTCGAAACAGCAATTCTTCATCCTTCACTTCCACCGGCGGCCGGCTTAAGCGCTTTAATTTGATAACCGCAGAATCCACTTCCGGTTTCGGTATAAATACTGTACGCGGGACCCTCATCACCAGCGCCGGTTCCGTGTAATATCTTACGGCCAGACTGAGGGCGCCGTAATCTTTACTGCCTGGCTGAGCAGCAATCCGTTCCGCTACTTCTTTTTGAATCATTACGACAATCTCGGATATGTTAAATTTATTTTCCATCAGGTACATAAGAACAGGAGTGGTGATGTAATATGGCAAATTAGCCACTACCTTATATGGTCCTTCAGCCAGGTCATGTTCCTTTCTGAAATCCCCAACTACCTTATCCAAATTGACCTTCAGAATATCGTTTTGAATTATGGTGACATTAGCATAAGCTCTTAGATTTTCTTCCAGAATGCCGATTAAATCCTTGTCCAATTCAACAGCAATAACATGACCGGCGTAATGGGCAAGTTGTTCCGTCAAAGTCCCTATGCCGGGGCCGATTTCCACAACTAAATCCGATTTTTTCAGGTCAGCTATCTTACATATGTTAGTTACTACGTTCCGGTCAATTAAAAAATTCTGTCCAAGGGCTTTTTTGAAGCGAAAGCCATATTTCTCAATTATGTTTTTTACTACAACCGGAGATGCAAGAGATCCCAAATGCCCAGCGCCTCCTTCTATTATTTAACCCCGCCGGCGTAAAAGGCTGACGCGACCCGGTAACCGTAATTGTAAATAACAGGGCAACTTTTTGCAATTTTTAAGAAAAAAGGGATAGGGTTAACCCCTTTCCCCCTTCACTCTATTATATAAACCTTTGTGTTTCTGCGCCCCCATCTGTCAGCCTGGGCCTCAGTGGCAAAGAACAGGTCAATTTTATTTCCCTTTATGGCGCTTCCCACATCCAGAGCAGTAGCGTATCCGTAGCCTTCGATATAAAGTTTGGTTCCCAAAGGAATTACCTCCGGGTCAACGGCTGCTACCCCCGGGCGCGGCGGAATACCACTGGCTGTATTGTGCCCTGTATAAGTATAACCGGTTGCATTCATTACCATTACCCGGGAAAACCTGATCGAGCCTCCCCGCGAAACGGTTTTTTCCCTCAATGTTCCAAAAGCCACTATTTTATTAACCGGTTCTTTGACAACCTTTTCGCCGACAACCTCTCTCTTTACTTCCTTTCCGTTTTCCAGCGTAACTTTGACTGTTCGCTGGGCAACGCCGTTTTTACCCTCTCTTACGACATGAGTAATGCCTCTATAAAGCCTGTTGTCAGGTTGCCGTTCCGTCTTAAAAGCAATAGTCCGATTCTCAAAAACAGTTTTTTCTGTCACACGGGTAATCCTGATGATGTCCCCGTTGGTTAATTCATCATCTAATTGCGGTTCAACTTTATCCAACGGGTTAATTTTGATTTCCGCATCCCTAAGAATTTCTTTTACTGTGCGCAGCGGTGTACGTACCTTGGTCGTTTGTCCGTCGGCAATCACGTTAACGTCAATTGCCCTGGTCACGGTAATTTTCATTCCCTCATGAAGCCTGGTTTTTAAGCCTGGCTCAACCAGGTCCCTGTCATAAAGTTTAATTCCTGCCTTAGCCAATGCATCATTAACAGTTCCGCCAAAAACTGTAACTTCATATGATTTCCTGTCATCAACTATTTTAATTTCCTTGTTTTGTTGTGCGATTACTCCCAATATCAGACCAGCCAATACAACGACCCCGAGCCCAATAATGACCAGCTTGCTGCGAAAAAAACCTGCAGTTTCTCTCGGGGGGGTGTATGCTTGCATCAGATCACTCCCTATTAGCTTTTTGAAACGATTTTTTTGTGGCGAAAGATATGTGCATCTATTTTAACCCATCTCAGGGAATATTGTCAACGCGAATTGATTTTTGAATTCTTTGTCTTAATTAAATGTTCAATACCGCCACTACAAATTCCTGCTGAAAAACAAAAGCAAATTGTCCAAAATTCCGACAAATACCAGAATATACGTTGAATTTTATCCTAAAATGGTCACTTTTATACATCTTCTGCCCCATTTCAGAGCTTCTGCCCTTGTTTCAAAAAATACATCCAGTTTTCTTCCTTTGATAGCACCCCCGGTATCAGCAGCCACAGCATAACCATAACCGGGAATAAACATCTTCGTTCCAAAAGGGATTACCCGCGGGTCGACAGCCACCACGCCTATCCGGGGCTTTATGCCGGTGGCAGTACGGAAACCGGTATGCGTATATGCAGTGGAAGAAAAAAGCAGAATACCCTTGGGCACCGACCGGTTAAAACCGATAAAAGTCACCCCTCTGGACAGCCGGACAAAAGGCATTCCTTCCTGGACAATCTCCTGTCTGGGAGCTACCGCTACTTCAGAAGCAGTTTTTTTGTTTTGAATTTTTTTACCATTCTGCCATACAATAAAGTAATAATCATTCCTGACGCCTGTCCGGCCCTTCTGTACTAACCTCTTTTGACCCGGCAGTAAATAAGGAGTTTTTTTGACCAATACCCGGTAGGGTATCCTTATTTCCCGGCACTCCTCCGCTATTTTATAATATACCAGATTAATCCTTGTATCTTTATTTATTTTACTGTCAAGTTTTCGGTCAACAAAAAGATATCTGCCCGGTTTTTTTAAGGCCGCCCTGTCGTCCGTCACCACCCAACCCGCTTTATTGGCCAATCTGTATATACCCAGGCAGCGCAAGACTTCTTTTGTCATCATATTATCTACTCGCGCGCCGGCCCGAAAATGCCATCCAATTATTGTAACCCTGTGCAGACTCTTTACAGCGGTAACAGTTACCAACACCACAGTAATAATCAGCAATAAATAAGCTACAAGTACCTGGTTCCTGTTAATCACATGCCGCAACCCCAATTCCGCCCGGTCTTTTTTACTTGTCGTAATGTATTCGGGCAGAAGCGCCTCGGGATGAAAGGACCTGACATCTGCCGACAACGAGCGCACCCCCCATAATTTAATGGCCATGTTTAGTTAATTTTTATGACAAGCTGGGCCAAAAAATTACAGGAACTGCAAGAAAGGGGACCTGTTCCAAAAAGGCTTGTTGACAAAGCTGCATAATGAATAAAGGGGAGGTTAAAGACATCCAGATGTGCGCAATAAAAAACCCTAACAATTATTGATTACATCAAAAAAAATTTGGTCCCAAGGTAATACCACCTATACGGACCAACGTAAAAATTTTCGATGCCCACTTAAACAGTCCCGTTCATCTTACTAAATAACCGCAGGGTATTTTCCGCCGCCGCATGGGCCAGCTCTTCCACCGGTATATTGCGCAGCTGCGCGATTCTTTCGGCCACATAATAAACATAAGCTGATTCATTTCGCTTACCCCTATGCGGTTCCGGTGTCAGGTACGGAGCATCCGTTTCCACCAAGATGCGGTGAAGAGGCACTTTTGCGGCCACTTCCCGCAGCTTATTGGCATTATTGAAGGTGACCGGGCCGGCAAAGGATATGTAATATCCCATATTAATACATTCCCTGGCCATATCCCAGCTCCCGGAAAAACAGTGCAGCACCCCGGCTACCCGGCCCTCATACTCCTTTAAAATAGCCACAGTATCCCCATGGGCCTCCCGATCATGAACTATAATAGGCAACCCCACTTCAATAGCCAGTTCAATCTGTTCCCTGAACCTTTCCTGCTGCAGTTCCCTTGGCGACAAGTCACGGTAATAATCCAGCCCAATTTCGCCTATGGCCACAACCTTGGGATGGATAACCAGGTCCTTAAGCCGGTCCAGAATATCCTGCGGAGCTTCTTTTACATCATGGGGATGCACGCCAACGGCGGCAAAAATAAATTCGTATTCTTCCGCCAGTTGGATAGACCGTTTTGAGGAAGGCAGGTCATAGCCTACATTAACAATATGGGTGACTCCCCGTTCTTTCGCCCGCATCAACATCTCGTGGCGGTCCTGCTCATATTTGCTATCATCCAGGTGAGCATGTGCGTCAATAAGCATCCTGTTACCTCCAAAACTTATATAACCTTCATCCCACCGGGCTTATTTAACCTTCGCGCCACTGGGCACTTCTTTTCCCGGGTCAATGGTAAGCACACCAAGGTTCCCGTCATGGGATGCCGCCAGCAGCATACCTTCGGACAAAATTCCTCTCAATTTGGCAGGCTTGAGATTTGCCACCACCACTATCTTTTTGCCTATCAGTTCATCGGGGCTGTAATGTTGGGCTATACCGGCAACTATAGTACGGCGCTCCTCGCCCAAAGCCACCTCCAGCTTAATTAACTTGTCAGCCTTTTCCACTTTTTCTGCCTTAACTATTTCCGCCAGACGCAAATCAATTCTGGCAAACTCTTCAATGGTAATATACTGTTTTTCCCCGGCAGGCTCCTCCTTGGTTGCAGCCTGTATAGCAGTGTTATCCTTTTCCTCCACAGCTTCCCGCTCCTTTTTTACCTCAATTCTGGGGAACAGGGCTTCCCCCCGCTTCACATTAATATTGGAAGGGAACCGCCCCCAATTCTGGACAGATTCCCACGTGGTACATTCCTCTTTTCCGCTAAGCCCACATTGAACCCAAACCTTGTCCGGAAGCCTGGTCATAAAAGGGGATACGAGGACAGTGACTATCCGGATTACTTCCAACAGGTTATATAAAACCGTACCCAATCTGGGCCGCTTCGCCTCATCCTTGGCCAGAATCCAGGGAGCCGTTTCATCAATATACTTGTTGGCACGGCCAATTAATTTCCATATACTGGCCAGAGCATTGCTTAATTCTAATTTTTCCATTTGGTTACGGTAATCTTCTACAGTAACCATGGCCAATTGCCGTAAATCTTCGTCTATTTCTTCTTTTGCCGTGGGCGCCTGCACCATACCGCTAAAATACTTCTCCACCATGGCAATGGTCCTGGAAATCAAGTTCCCCAGGTCATTGGCCAAGTCGGAATTTATCCTTTGTATTAAAGCTTCTTCGGCATAGTACCCGTCCGAACCAAAAGGAAGTTCTCTCAGCAAATAATACCGGATAGCGTCAACCCCATATTTGTCTATGAGAACAAGAGGGTCGATAACATTCCCCTTTGACTTGGACATTTTGCCGCCTTCCAGGAGTAGCCAGCCATGGCCCATAACCTTTTTCGGCAAAGGCTCGCCGATAGCCATCAATAATATCGGCCATATAATCGTATGAAAACGTACAATATCCTTTCCTACCAAGTGGACATCGGCAGGCCAGTACTTTTTGTAAAGCTCGTCGTTTTCGGTGCCGTATCCAAGGGCGGAAATATAGTTAGTGAGAGCATCAACCCAAACATAAACCACATGTTTAGGGTCGAAGGGAACCTTAATGCCCCAGTCAAAAGTAGTCCTTGATACACAAAGGTCTTCCAGCCCCTGTTTGATAAAGTTAACCATTTCGTTGCGCCGCGAAACAGGCTGAATAAAATCAGGGTTTTCTTCAATATACCGGAGAAGTCGGTCAGCATATTTGGACATTCTGAAGAAATAACTTTCCTCCCTGACCCTTTCTACCGGGCGCCCACAATCAGGGCAGTTTCCTTCCTCAGCCTGCCGCTCCGTCCAAAATGTTTCACAGGGAGTGCAGTATAAACCCTCGTACTCTGATTTGTAAATATCTCCCTGTTCATAAAGGCGGGTAAATATTTTCTGTACCACTTCCTTGTGCCGCGGTTCTGTTGTCCTGATAAAATCATCATAATGAACATCCAAGTGGTGCCAGAGGTTTTTAAACCCGGCCACAATTCTGTCCACATAATCAATCGGCTCAACTCCGCGGGCTTTTGCGGTACGCTCAATTTTTTGGCCATGCTCGTCACTTCCGGTAAGAAAGCGCACGTCATAACCCGTCATCCGTTTATACCGGGCAATAGTATCGGCAGCCACCGTGGTATAGGCATGGCCAATATGCAAGTTATCACTGGGATAATAGATCGGCGTTGTGATATAAAAGGTCTTTTTCATCAACTCTACTCCTCTCCAAAAGATTTTCAAAAATAAAACCTCCCGCCCAACATAATGGGACGAGAGGAACACCTTCGTGGTACCACCCAATTTTACTTTTACTTAAAGTAAAAGCCTCTACCAGGTACAGTCATACCCGAAGCTGCATAACGGAGCTTACCCGTAACGGCCTACTTTTAAATAAATTTCAGCCTTCGGTTCTGGGACCATGTTCAAAATGGGTTCTTTGGCAGGGCTCGCACCTTCCCCCCACTCTCTGGGCAAATACTACCAAATCTACTCTTTCCCGTCATAACCTTTAGTCCATATTAGGTTTTTCTACCTGGTGATTGCCGAAAAATAATTATAAATAGATAATAATCAACAATGTACCTTTTGTCAAGTTTACCCTGAAAAACCAACCAATATTCCCTGTAATAATTTTTCGTTTTTACAGTTATGAGACTAATTTTTTTGCCAAACTTGCAGGATTTTAACAATTAGCACAGAATTCATTTTATTGGAACCTGTTTACAGTTATACTGAAATAAAAAAGGGTTGACTTTTAATGGCATGGTTGGTATCATTTAGTTATAAGAAATTTGTCGAATTATGCGGAAGGGGAGAAGATAGTGAAATCCACAGGAATTGTACGAAAAGTAGATGAGCTCGGTCGGGTTGTTATTCCTATTGAACTCCGGCGGACTTTAGGCATCGATGAAAAAGATGCTTTAGAAATTTACGTTGACAGCGAAAAAATTATCCTGAAAAAATACGAACCGGCCTGCATATTCTGTGGCAATGCCGACAACGTGCAGCATTTCAAAGGCAAAAACGTTTGCCGCGAATGTGTAATTTCCATGGCCAAAGCAGCAGATACATTTTAATATGCCACACCTCAAAAAGAAAGACTGTGTCTTTCTTTTTTAGTGCATAAAAAAATATCTCAGCCCACTACCAACTTTATTGCTATTCATGCTTTATTATTTCATTATAGACCTCCCGCTTAGGTTTACCCATTTTATTTGCTACCTCTTTTATTGCCTCTTTTTTAGATAAACCCTGCTTCATTAAAACTTGAACCTGTTCAATCAGTGTTCGGCCTTCCCATACCGGAAGGTCATCTTTTTTTTGTTTGCGTTCAGCTCCTTCAATTACCAGGCAAAGTTCCCCTTTAATTTCCTTGTCGGCAAGCCGGGCTGTAATTTCGGAAATACTGCCGCGTAAAAACTCTTCATGAACTTTGGTCAGTTCCCTGGCCAGTACCATTTTCCTATTGCCCAAAAACCGGTTTAATTCCTCCAGGGTCGTTTGCAACCGGTGGGGCGCCTCGTACAAAATGATAGTGCGTTCTTCGTCAGCCAGTTGTTGTAAGATTTGCCTGCGCTTTTTCTTCTCTTTAGGTAAAAAGCCTTCAAATACATAACGACCGGTATCAAGTCCAGACGCCACTAATGCGGTAATACCCGCAGAAGCCCCCGGTACAGGAACCACTTTAATTCCTTTATCCAAAGCCATTTTTACAATAACCTGCCCGGGATCTGAAATACCCGGCATACCTGCGTCACTTACCAATGCAATATTTTTACCTGCCAATAATTCCTGAATCAACTTGGACCCTTTAACCTTTTCGTTATGTTCGTGGTAACTGGTTAATGGAGTTTTTATGACATAATGGTTAAGCAACTTAATGGTCCTCCGCGTGTCTTCAGCCGCAATTAAATCACATTCCTTCAAAAGCCTTAAAACCCGTAGGGTTATATCTTCCAGGTTGCCTAGCGGGGTTGGGCAAAGATAAAGAACACCCGTATGCGGGGTTAACTTACTGTTTTTATTGTTTTCGGCCATGTTTTCACCCACCGAAATCTCCGCTCCTATCTATCTAAGCTTTTTTCCTACCGACCCGGGTAATATATTTCCATCAGCTCTTTTGTATAATTCCCCTGTTCATCATAAACTAATAAAGGTTCCAGCGCTTCCAAACCCGGCATGGCCCCCTTAATGGCCTCAATCAACAAAATATTAGGTTTTTTCCCCAGTGCCGGGTAAACAAGCTGCAGCCTTTTCGGTTCCAACCCATACCGCTTCATGGTAAATATGATATCGACCATCCTTTCGGGACGGTGAACCATGGCCAGCCGGCCATTGGAATTTAACAGCCGAGCCCCTTCCCTCAGTACGTCCTCCATGCTGCAGCATAATTCGTGGCGCGCCAGGGCAATTTCTTTGTTGAGATTGATTTTTCCTTGTCCGGCAGGCAAATAAGGGGGATTAGCAGTAACAAGGTCAAACTTGCCCAGGCCAAGCTCCGCCGAGGCATTTCTTATATCGCCTTCCCGTATGGTTATCAACCCCTGCAGCCCGTTGCCCGTAACACTGCGAACCGCTCTGTCCACCGCTTCTGCCTGGATGTCTATGCCAATAATATGGTCCACCTGCTGCCGGGTAGTAAGTAGAATAGGTATTACGCCACTGCCTGTCCCCAAATCAACTATTAAATCGCCTTTTTTCACAGAAGCAAAGTTAGCTAATAACACAGCATCAATTGAAAAACAAAAAGAACCTGGACGTTGAATAATTTTTAAATCATTGCGTACCAGGTCATCAAGCCGCTCTCCGGGTTTCAGATTAAAGCCGGTTTTCCTTAACTTGGACATCTCGCTGAATCCCCTTTTTCAGAAAGCCCATACAGAAAAGGCAGTCGCTGTTGTTTCTGGATTGTCCGAAATGCAGGTGGCAAATGTGAAAACCTTCATTATAAAGCCTGGCCAGGTTTTCCAACCCTTCTTTGGGCGCCTGAACGTTCCCTTTTCCACTACGCCCTTCTTTGGTATAAAACTGGTACACCTCCGATATTTCCTTCCGTAGCTTTTCGTTTTCATCTTCTAATGCATAGGCACGCATTTTAAGGTTTTGGAGCTCTTTAACCAACTCAGAAATTTTTTCTTCAAATTCTATAATTAGATTGGTTAATTGCTTCAACAGCTTTCCCTCCACAAAATGTCGTTTCCGGTTATTCGGTATCTATTCAAGCTCGCTGAAAAGTTTCTCCCTTTCGTTGAAATCCACGTCCTCAATCCTGTCTTTTTCAGGTTCCGGATTTCTGTTTTTTCGACAGCACCTATCGGCACCTTTGGGACAAAGTACTTTAATCTGGTCCATGGTCAGGTCAATTTGCTGCTTACTTTCTTTTAATTCCACCGTTACAGCCTTTTTCAGGATGTTAATACCCACGATCTTGCCTTCGCCTACGGATGTTTCCACGATAGTCCCCACTTCAGGGTAGAGCTTTCTTTCTTCTTCATAAGCTTCATTTTCGTATTTAAGGCAGCACATTAACCGCCCGCATATCCCTGAAATCTTAGTAGGGTTCAAAGACAAGTTTTGGTCCTTGGCCATACGTATAGATACGGGCTGAAATTCACCCAAAAAAGTAGCACAACAAAGACCACGTCCACACGAACCCAACCCGCCTAACATTTTGGCTTCGTCACGCACACCGATTTGCCTGAGTTCAATCCGGGTTCTGAAAATAGCCGCCAGATCTTTAACCAGTTCCCTGAAATCAATGCGTCCGTCAGCAGTAAAATAAAAAATGATCTTGTTCGCGTCAAAAGTATATTCCACATCCACCAACTTCATCGGCAACCCGTGTTCCTTAATCTTTTCAAGACAAATTGCAAAAGCTTTTGTTTCCTTACTTTTGTTAATTTCAATCTGCTTCAAATCGACATCAGTGGCTTTCCTGATAACCTTTTTCAGGGGCGCCACAATTTCCGATTCTTCAACTTTTTTGTTGCTTATCACCACGTAACCTGCTTCTATGCCTCTTGTCGTCTCGACAATGACTACATCGTCCTTTTCAAACTCCAGGCCACCGGGGTCAAAATAATATATTTTTCCCGCCGGCTTGAAGCGAATTCCTACTACGTCTATCATTCTTCGGCAACCTCCCATACTTCTATTATTACGCGCTTTTGGAAAGTTTAAGCAGCAATGTTTCCAGGCTGAGTTTTAAATTAACATTGGACTGAATGTTTCTTCTGGTTTTCATTATGTCGTTTAAATCCTTGCCGATCTTATTAATATCTAACCCCAGAGCCTGTTTTTTTATCTCATCCAAGAAATCCAAATTTATCAACAGACGTGTTTCTCTTGTTTTTGCCCATACCAGTAAGTCCCTATACCAGGTAGCCAGTAAATCCAAATCTTCCTTTACCGCATCTTTGTCCTTTTCCATGTCTTCTGCTATTCTGAGGGCTGTTATCACATCACCCCGTTGAATCTGAGCCGCTTTTGCAACAACGGTTTCCCGTCGGTCCGGCTCTTTCGGGGAAATCAGGTTCAGCGCCTTTCCAGGCGCTCCATCGCTTAAGGCACTTATTACCCGCGCCCGTTCGGAATCAAGCCCCTGTTTAATAAGCCAATCCGCAAGAACAGAGGGCGGAACAGGCCGGAGATTCAGCCTCTGGCACCTTGATAAAACGGTAGGCAGTAACATGTACGGATTCTCCGCTGTCAATAAAAAAACAGTGTTTTCGTTAGGTTCCTCCAATACTTTAAGCAAACAATTGGCCGACTCTACAGTCATAGCCTCCGCATTTTTAATCAGATAAACCCTGCCTATCCCCTCGTAAGGCTTATATTGGCAGGATTTTTGTATGTTTCTTATCTGCTCTATTTTTATTGCATTCCCTATAGGTTCTATGATGTGAAAATCAGGGTAATTTCCTTCCTGTAGCCTTTTGCAATTACTGCATTGGTCACAAGGAATGCTCTCTTCCCGTTCACAAAAAAAGGCCTGCGCAAAAGTTCTGGCTATAGTTTCCTTCCCAAGCCCCCGCGGCCCTGTTAATAAATAAGCATGGGCAACTTTCTTGTTGTTTAAAGCATTGATTAATGTTTTGATAACTGTTTCATGGCCAACAATTTGCTGCCACATCGTATATTCACCCTACAAACAAAGATTTCCTCAGATACGGTATTTGGTGAGGTTAAGAGTATATGTCAAGAAGTAATCCTTTAATTTCGTCAAGTTTGTGCAATATGGCCATATTGTCCTTCTGTTCTTCCATAAACATACGGGTTAGTGCTTCCAATTCTTTGTCAACACTTTCTACAATAGAATAAATTTTGTGCCTCCCTCTCCGGTCCCACCCCATTTCTTCCCGTAACTTATACATTTTCTGCACAGCTTCCTGAAGAAATTTTTTCACCAAAGATTTATATTTAACCAACTCTTTAATATTATAACCATCCGTCAGTTTCTTGGCCTGTTCATTAATATCTTTCAGCAACGCATCAAGTCTTTCCTGGATTATATTTGCCTGGATGTGGCCCAATTCTTCCGCAAATTTTGGTCGGAAAGCGGAGTCGGCGATTCTCCCACCCTTTGACGCCTTACTTATGTCATTTATAGAAGGTTTGGGATATTCTCTTATCTTCATGAAAACACCCCGCTTATACAAGCCATAACTTTTTCAAAAACTTTGTCTTCATCCATGCCGGCAGCAATAATCTTGTACCGACCCGGGTCCTGCAGGGCAATACTTAAAAACCCTTCCCGCACCCGTTGGTGAAATTCCACTGTTTCCATTTCTATCCGGTCCTCTGTCTCGCCGGCCACCGCCAAACGTTTATTCCTGATTCTGTTTAAACCAACCTGCGGGTCAAGGTCTAAAATAATAGTTAAGTCAGGTTTTAAACTACCGATAGCCAAGGAATTCACTATGTTTAATAAATTAAGATTGATACCCCGGCCGTAACCCTGATAGGCCAGGGTAGAATCGGCAAAACGGTCACACAGAACCACTTTTCCGGCCTGTAATGCCGGTAAAATCAGTTCCTCTACGTGCTGGGCTCTGGCAGCAGCATATAATAACGCCTCGGTTCGGTGCGACATCCGGTTTTGCGGGTCCAGCAAAATACTTCTTATGCTTTCGCCTATCTCGGTGCCACCTGGTTCCCTTGTTAAAATTACTTCGTAACCCTTTTCCTGCAGGGCCTGCGCAGCTCTTTTCATCTGGCTGGTTTTCCCAGCCCCGTCAGGCCCTTCAAAGGTAATAAATTTCCCTGTCATAAGACTGTAATCCTCCTTAGGCTATCAACAACCTGTATATATAAAAGTTTGGGGTCACGGGAACCCTGAACACCTATTTCCATCGCCCGAATCTCTTTTATCTGGTTAATTATTTCATCATTTATTTTTTCCCCCGGACATAACAACGGAATGCCTGGCGGATATGGAGCAACAATTTCCGCACTGATACATCCCCGCGCTTCCTCCACGGGAACTGCCCTTTTTACCGAAAACCATGCCTCTCTGGGGGTAAGTTCACATTCCGGCAGTGTAGACACCCTAAACAAAGCCGTAGCTCGCTTCGGGGCAGCTTGTCTTTTATCCATGCTTAAACCGGCAAGACTGTTCAAGCCATCTACAACCCTTTGGCAATCTTCCTTCGTATTCCCAAAGGTAATGAGCAGAAGTATATTGAACAGATCGGCCAATTCTACCTGAACATTAAAGTTTTCCCTTAAATACTCCGCAGCCGCAAAACCTGTAGCCCCCAATTCCTTTACGGATATTAGCAGCTTACAGGGGTCGTCTGTTGGAGCGCACCTTATTCCTCCTATAGTCTCTATCTTCTGTTTTAAGCTTAAAGCCATATCAATGGTTTCTTCCAGCAGTTTCTCCCCGTTAACCGCCATCTGCATTCTTGCGGTATCAAGGGAAGCCAGTATCAGATAAGAAGGACTGGTTGTCTGAAGTATGGTAAGCTGTTCAAAAACTGCCTCCGGCTTAATCAGGCTCTCCCTCCCCACGTGAAGCATGGACCCCTGGTTTAAGGCGGTAAGCATTTTATGGGTGCTTTGAATGGCAATATCAGCGCCCAGATCCATCGCCGAAGCCGGAAGCATATTGTGAAAATGAAAATGCGGTCCATGGGCTTCGTCAATAATTACAGGCACGCCAAGCCGGTGGGCATTTTCAATTATGGGGCTTAATTCGGCAGAAAAACCATGATATGTAGGATTAATACAGAAAACCGCTTTGATATGCTTGCCTGTATCCAAAAGTTCCAGAAATTTGCGCGGCGCCGGATGCAGAGGAACACCAAAATTCCTTTCCAATTCTGCCGGAACCCATACTGGCCTGGCCCCACTAAGGATCAACCCTGCCAAAGCAGACCTGTGGGCATTTCGTGGTAAAACAATGGCGTCTCCCTCTTTACAGCAGGCCATTATAGCAGCCTGGATGCCGCAGGATGTACCATTGACAGAGAAAAATGTTTGTCCGGCGCCAAAGGCAGCCGCTGCTAATTCCTGGGCCTCTTTTATGCACTCCTGAGGAGCATGCAAATCATCCAGCCCAGGTAGTTCAGTGAGGTCTATTTTGTAAAACCCGCGACCGGTAATTGACGCCAGGCGCCTATCAATACCTTCTCCACTTTTATGTCCTGGCATATGAAATGAAGAATACCTGGCTTTCCGGTAAAATTCCAAAGCGCCGACAATAGGAACATCTTTTTGGTTTAAATCCAACGGCCATCCCCCATACAAACATAACTTGTCTATCATTTAATTTTAACACATTATAATGAAAACTACCATACGCACCTGAATATTGGCAAAAACAGAAAAACCGGGGCCTTCTTTTCCACCCGGTTTACTCGTTAGTTATAAATAATCCTTTTTATTCTCTCCTTAAAAAAATCATAGTTTCGGTTGGCCATTGTTAAATTAACAATGGCCTTTTCACATTCATAGCATATATGTTTACCCAGAATGGTCAAGGTTGCTGTTTCGGGTATGTCAATAACCTTTCCGCAAATAAAGCAGTTGTATCCAGGCCGATACACTCTTTCACCTCCTGCTCGGTTCCTTGACTTCTCCAGTCTGGACAGATTCATTATAAAATATGCATTCCATGGTTCGGTGGTGCTTTACAACATTTTAAAAAAATATTATTATTAAAATGTAGGTTTTGGCAATTTCGGTTTTAATTCCTAATATTCGTTGGGGAGGAATTTGTGTGTGGAATTTACTGGAACTGCTTTTTTTCCTTAGGTTTGGCGAAGTCCGTAGCCAGTTAAACGGCTGGTTTAATAATACCTTATATAGTAAAAATATTAATTCAGCAAATAACTACCAGGATACTTTTATACAGCAAAGTTCCCGCGCAACTCCAGCAGATTTTGAACAATTGATTCTGCAGGCAGCCGAAAAATATGGCGTTTCTCCAGGTTTAATCAAATCCGTAATTAAAACTGAATCTAATTTTAACCCCAATGCTCGCTCTGCTGCAGGAGCTCAGGGATTAATGCAGTTAATGCCTAAAACTGCCCAATCGCTCGGTGTCATAGACCCATATGATCCGAAACAAAATATTGACGGCGGGACAAAGTACCTAAGAAAGATGCTGGATATGTTTAACGGTGATGTTAAACTGGCCCTGGCGGCCTATAATGCCGGCCCGGGCAATGTCCGTAAATACGGTGGAATTCCTCCGTTTAAAGAAACTCAAAATTACGTGGAAAAGGTAATAAAAAACAGCAATCTGGACTATCTGGCTTGAAAAAAGGCCGCCACATGGCGGCCTTTTTTCGCTTCAAGGTGAATTATCGTTTCACCGCATGGTCCGTACAATCTCAATGGTCAAAACGCTAAAAGTAGTTGTTATTGAATTTTTGACACCAAAAAGAAGGATTTTGTCAAATATTGTGTAAATATAAAATTTAATATTAAATTCCAAAAGCTTCCGCAGTTTCTCAAAGGGGGACACCAGTTAAATGGCAGTTCGTTTTCTTGATTGTGTAGGCTCTCATTACATGATTGGTATTCAACAGGGACGCATAGCTAAACCTGCCATCCAGTCTGCCTGGGAAGCCTTTCAGAACTCCCAACAACTGGATATGATTCGCAAATCCAAACTTGCACCCAAAGCCTTATACATTATTCACTGCCAGCAAAAAGCTGAAAATATCCTTAAAAAAATTATGAAGGATATGCTTCCCGAACAGGCAGAAAGGATCAAGGGCTTAGCTGAAGGTGCAGATGTACCTGATAAAATCATTTATCTACTGCAAGCTCTTGAAATGGAGTTAATGCCAAAAGTAAATATGTATGTTCTCGGTTCCGGTACATTGGTTGGTCTAAAACCGGAACACACTGACATAGACGAACCTGTTCTTCTGAAAAATCTCGATTATTCTCTCCCCTTTGAGGATATGCTTCTGGTCAGAAGGTGTAAGCCCCTTGCCGGCTGCCAAACAATCGAGGTTACTTCAGCTTTCCTCTCCGGCAGCCACGGCGGTCTGAACGAACATGGATTAGCTATTCTGCATACTAACGCCTATCCAACTGATAGTATCAGTTTAAAAAGCATTCCCATTACCTTATTAATTCAAGAAGCCCTGGAAACCTGCCATAGCACGGAAGAAGCCATAAGGCTCATAAGTAAATACAGCCTGGACAGCGGGGCCAACCTATTAATATGTGATGCTTCAGGTGATATGCGGGTTCTGGAAACCTCCCGGCAGCATACCGCTTCCCGGTTCCCCGAGAAGGGTTATATTGTCGCCACAAACCACTATCTCACACCGGAAATGGCACAATATATGATTCCACTAGACGCAGTTTTTACGAATAAGTCTCTGCCCAGGCTACAAGGCGTACCTGTTTATGAATCAAGCAAGGCCAGGTACAACCGGGCAGTAGAACTGCTAAACAAAGGGCCAATTGACACGAGTAACCTTACAGAAATTTTAGCCAACCATAGTGGTGCCCCAAGCGACAACTCCATTTGCCGTCACGGACCCGTATTATCAACAATGGCCTCTGTGGCTATCTTCCCAAAACGAGGGATGGTAAAAGTTCTGGTAGGAAAGCCCTGTGAAAAAGAATTCGAGCAGTTTACCCTGCGAAAAATATAAAATACCTCTTCGCAGTGCCGATGGTTTGTAAGTACTATCAAAGCAAAAGAAAAGCACTTGGTTTTAAGCCAAGTGCTTTTCATATAAAGATCCGGCAACGACCTACTCTCCCAGGCGGTCCCCCGCCAAGTACCATCGGCGCTGAGAGGCTTAACTGCCGTGTTCGGGATGGGAACGGGTGTGTCCCTCTCGCTATTGTCACCGGAAAATTATTTCAGTTATTAGTTGACAGTTATTAGTTTACAGTTATTAGTTTACAGTTATCAGTTCACAGTTATTAGTTCACAGTTATTAGTTCACAGTTATTAGTTTACAGTCAACTGTTAACTGCCAACTGTCAACTGTTAACTGTCAACTGTTAACTGTCAACTGCCAACTGTCAACTATCAACTGTTCTCTCAAAACTGGACAGAGTAGAGCAGAAACCTGAGGTTTTCA
>NZ_LGTE01000014.1 GCF_001263415.1 Thermincola ferriacetica | reverse complement strand
CCAGCCGGCCAATGCCAACCGTTATCTTGTCAACAGGGCTGGCGTAAGGTTCCGGAAATACGACCTGGTGGTCTACCGCAGCAAAACCGGCAGGGTGGTCAAAGGGTATATCAACACCCTGTTCAGCCGCGGCACGGTGCGTATAACCGACTACAGCGGCAAGGAACTGTATGCCGGGGCGAGTATCAATAAACTGAAGAAACTTCAAAACACGGATACTTTGATATGGGAGGTGGCCTGATGGCGCTCCTCCCACGGTACGAGACCGTGGGTTCCCGCGCCGTCGGTTTTTTTAGGGAGGGTTATTGACCCTCCTTCTTTTTTTTTGTGAAGGAAAACTCACGGAAAGGGGTAGATCAGTTTGCTGAGAAAGAGTTTCAGGGGAAAGAACTGGGAGAATATAACCCCGGCAACGGAAGAAACAAAACCGGCAGGCATTGACCTGGATCGCGCAATCGAAATATTCAGCGGTGAGTATGCCGAACAGGGTTGGGCCGAACGGTCCCTGAAATATCACCAGGAAAACCTGAGCGTTCTGAAAAAGTACCTGGTTTATGTCCGGGGTATAGAGGACATAGGTCTGGTTACGCATCAGGTTTTAAAAGATTTTAAAGGCTACCTGGTTAACCGCGGCTTAAAGAAAAACACTGTCAACGGCAGGATAAGGACCCTGCGGGTATTTTTTGGAAAGCTGGCTGATTTGGGGTACATTCCAACCAACCCGGCTGCCGGTCTGGAAGAAATAAAGAAACGGGAAACACCGGTAATTGTGCCGTTTACCGACGAACAGGTCAGGCAGCTTCTTGCTCAGCCTGACCAAAGCACTTTTGTAGGGCTGCGGGACTGGGTAATAATGCAGGTACTGCTTGATACCGGAGTGCGGGTTGACGAACTGTGCAGCCTGCGCCTGGGCGACATTGATTTCAGGCACAACACAATCACGGTGGTCCGGGGCAAAGGCAGTAAGACGCGAAACGTCCTGTTCGGCAGCGCAACACGGAAAGCCCTGCTGAAATATATCAGCAGAACAGGGTTAAATGATCCCGAAGGATACCTGTTTTTAAACCAGGACGGGGGCCAGTTGAAGAAAAGAACCGTTCAGGACAATATCAGCAACTATGCCCAAAAAGCAGGGATAAAAGGGGTAAGATGTTCACCGCATACCTTCCGGCACACCTTTGCCAAGATGTTTTTGATGAATGGCGGAGATCCCTATGTACTGAGGGACTTAATGGGCCATTCCACCATGAACACGGTTATAATATACCTCCGCCTGTTCCGGCCAGATCTGGAACAAAAATACCGGGGAAAATCCCCGGTGGACAACCTGTTCAAACGTTAGACGGATGGCAGCCGTAAATTTTGGACGGGGCTGAACTGCTGGTGTTTTTTAAACACGTCGGAGCTGAACAGGTTGACGTAATGGTGAACCATCTGCCAACCGCTGTGGCCAAGGATTTGCTTCAGCGAAAAAACATCCCCGCCGTTAACGATGTACTTCCTGGCAAACGTATGCCGCCAGATATGGGGGGAAGTCCTGATCTCCGTAATACCTGCTTTTTCAGCAATAATTTCAATGCGTTCCTGGATTGACCGGACCTTGAGCGGCGTGTTGTCAACAGTGACAAACAGCGCATCAGTGTCCAGGTCACCCCGGTGCAAAAGGTATTCTGAGAGGACTTTTTTGAACTTGCTTTGTATCGGCACATTTCGCTCCTTGGCACCTTTGCCGAATATTTTTATATAACCGTCCTTCAGGTTAATATCCTTCAGTTTGATGTTTGCCAGTTCCGAAACCCTGATACCCGTTTCGAGCAGCAAAAGCATAATGGTAAAATCCCGCAGGCCGGTGAAGGTTTTGCGGTCAGGAACCCTGAGCAGGCGTTCGATTTGTTCGTCGGTTAAAGAGACAGGAATGTTTTTGGGCAGTTTGAGGGAATCAATGTCAGCCAGGGGGTTAACGTCCAGGTAGCCTTCTTTGACAAGGTATGAGTGCAGCATTTTAAGGCTTCCCAGCCTCATATTAATTGTCCTTGGCTGTTGATTTAACTGTTCTTTACAGTACAGGACCAGGTGCTTTTTGACAGTGCTGGTGGCCAGAGGGATGGAAAGCTGAACCTTTTGCTCCCTGAAAACCTTCCTGACCGCATGAAAATTTTCCCTGTGCCATTCGATAGTGCGTTTGGACCGGTTCCTGATTTTAAGTTCGTCCAGAAACATGTGCACCGCTTCGTCAAATGAGAGGTTAGCCGCCGGAACATCTTTGGTTTGAAGAAACCTCTTTCTTCTTTTTGCCATGTTTGAAACCTCCTTTAAAAATAAAAACGTATGCGGTTGCACAAGTTTTCTGCGCTGGTAAACTTAAAAATTTTTATGGATTTTATGCAGACGTGCGCGAAGTCAAAAAATGTTGCGCGGTACCGGACTGCGAAAAAGCCTTGATATGTCTGGTGTCAGGCAGTTGAGCACTTGTCAAATTTTACTGCGTATAATTGAGGGGCGTGTGGGCAACCGTATGGGTTCAAGTCCCATCATCCGCACCATAATGAAAAATCAAACCTTTACGAATGAAATTTGTTCGTAAAGGTTTTTTGTTGCAGAATACCCATTCTTTACCGTTTCTAAATTTAAACAAAGCATACATAATTTTTTGTTGTTTATGTGCTTTAGTTAATCTAGCTAGTGATCCACTGATTTCATACCTGGGTGTTCCTCAATGTTGTGCAGTCTCGGTCTAGGATTTATTTGCAGAGTGTTTTTCTTATTGGAAAAAGAGGAAATATTTTCATATATATCGAATATTGATAGAACTAAGGGAAAACATGAGGGGGGGTCATATATGTCCCAAATAACAGGGGAAAAAGTTCAGCTCAAGAAACTATTTGGCGATGAATTCTTCTTTAGCGTACCAGATTACCAACGCCCTTATTGTTGGGAGATAGAACATTGCGAGCAATTATTTGACGATATTTTTGAGTCCGACAGGCAAAATGAGTACTTCCTTGGCACAGTAATACTTCAAGAAGTCGAGCAAGTAGGAACTGGTAAAAAATACGATGTTATCGATGGTCAACAACGCCTAACTACTTTACAATTGTTACTAGCCTGTCTTAGAGATGATGTAGAAAAAGAAGAATTCAAAAGGTCTACTCAGGAGAAGATTTATCAAAAGTACAACCCTGCAGATGGAATTCCGGAAAAAGTTAAGTTGGAAACAAGAGAACCAGAGTTCTTTAGGGAATATGTTCAAACGGAAGGTGGAACAGAACACGTTGACAAGTTTTTACCTAGTAATGATGCTCAGCAAAAATTGGTTGAGGCAGTCATGTTATTTAAAGAAAAATTATATAAACTTAGCCAAACTGACATAGAATCACTAATTCAACATCTTTCGCAAAGATGTGTTATGATATATGTTTCTACCAAGGATTTTGAAGATGCTTATAGATTATTTACAATAATTAACGATAGAGGCTTACAATTAAGAAGGATAGATATTTTAAAAGCAAACAATCTTGCTGAAATAAATGACTCTACCGTAAGAAAAGAGTACGCCAAGATTTGGGAAGACATGGAAGATGACTTAGGGTCCGAAGAATTTGAGAATTTAATATCATTCATTAGAAGTATTGAAGTAAAAGAGAAAGCTAAAGAGGATGTCTTGAAAGAATTCAATAAATTGATTTTTGGTAAAGACAAGATTGCCAGAGGTCAGGAATTTATTCAATACTTAAAAGAATACAAAGAAATTTATCAGAGGCTAGTTGTTGACAGAGACGTTTTCGAGAAGGATGCCCAGCATAAAAAAATATGTATTCAATACAAGAATTTAATTTATATAATGAAAAATTTCCTGCCATCTAATGAGTGGATACCTCCTTTGTTATATTACTATCAAAAATTTGATAAAGAGAAGCTACTGGATTTTATTATTAAATTGGAACAAAAGTTCATAGCAGATTGGGTTATAGGATTAACTTTAACAAAAAGAATAGTAAACATGAATGCAGTCTTAAAAGAAATAGAACTGGCAACAGAACCAAGTGAAATTATTAATAATGTTGTTTTAGAATTTGACCATAACAGATTTAAAAACGAAATAGGTCAAGATGTTTATGGTAAATCCTATGTTAAGTATATTTTATTAAAATTGGAATACTTAGAATCAGAACATAATGTCGAAAGGAAATATGGAACTTTAAGTGTAGAACACGTTTTACCGCAAAATCCTAAAGGAAAATGGACAGATATATTTGATTTAGACGAGAGAACTTACTGGACAAATAAATTAGCTAACCTGGTGCTTTTAAGTAAAAGAAAAAATTCTTCAGCTAGTAATTTGGATTTTGAGGACAAAAAAGATAAGTACTTCAAGGGAAGAATTAGTGACTTAGCAAGAAGTCAAAAAATTCTAAGTTATACTGAGTGGACACCTGCAGTATTGGCGAAGAGACAAAATGATATACTTAGTTTGCTAACTAATTAAGGCAAGACTTATGACGCTGAGGAGAGTTTAAAATATTTGGGTCTGTCAAGAATTTTGTATCATTGTACTAACTCCACCTTGAGAAAATTATATTATGTTTAGGGGGTTTATACAAAATATTTTACACTCTCTCCGGCGTTGACATATCTTTCATTAAATTCATCACTCATATACAGACAAGGTTGATGCTAACTACTTAATCAATCAAATTTCTCACTCCTCATTAAATTTGGTCAATCCATGATTTAAACTTGTCTTTAGGAACTGCTAATAAATATTTGTGTGAATTGTGTTCATCAATTTTGAATTTTTGTTCCTTAACAAGAACTTTAAAAGTGGCATAAACAGGAATACGGGGGGTCTTTTTGTAATCACTAGTAGCAATGATTTTATTTTCTAAGACGTTTACTACATCGGTTGTTTTAACTGAACCGTTTCTCTCAATGAAGTCGAGACCCATTAAAGCGATTTCTTTAAAAAGCAAAATAGGAAATACATTTGAATACGGAGGAGCGTCTTGTCTTTTGGTTTCAATTTTTATTGAATCTCCAGCAACTCTCCAAGATGTTCGAGCAGAAACATCTTTGTTACCTTCATATTCGTCTTTACCATCGTAATTATCCATAGATGTATTGAAGTTACCACCGCCTTGTATTGCACTATCCCATGAAAATTTTAATTCTTCTACCTGTGACAAAAATGTCTTTATTCTATCCTCTTGGTCAAGTAATTTTCTAATCTCATCGGTGTCAATTTCTTTTTTCATAGCGCATTCTGCAATTGATTTTCTTAATGAAAGTTTATACTCTAATACTGAATTAGCTAGTAATTCTATTGAACTAACAACATTGTCATAATAAGAATCAAGAACTGCAGAACTTATCATAAAACCACTCCTTCAAAAAAATAATTTACATAATTATAATATTATTAAGAACAAAATAAGTCAATATTTTATTTCCATTTTTCATTCATAATTCGTTATTTTTTGTTATACAATTTTGTAACATAGGGACACTGTGTTCATAAGTTCAAAGAAGTTACCATGAACTGTCGTCTCCTTTGTATTTTAGCTCATGGTAAGTAGGTTACACTGAGTTAACATAGCTGGAAAAAACCTTGCCACTATTGCGCTGGTGAGGGGCGTGTGGGCAACCGTATGGGTTCAAGTCCCATCATCCGCACCATAATGAAAGTTAAAACCCTGCTGATAAAAATCAGCAGGGTTTTTGTCTTGTGTGAAACATGTGCGGTTGCTGAAAAGTGTGTTGTTTCCGTCGATCCGACAGGGATTATCACATCGACCGGTGCAACAAGGAGCATCCGAACGTGTTTCCAGCGGAGTTTCCGGCTCTATTCTAATGTACCTTTCAGTAGATGCGGATAGTTTCTTGCACCATGTAAAATGCGGTACACAACAACTTTGTTGTTTATTAAACGGTAGAAGGCGATATAGGGTTCAATGATAATCATCCGAAAATCGAACTTTTTCAGAGAACTATTGAGCAGTGGCGTTCCGGAATGCGGAAAATTCTCAAGGCGGCGCAGGGCTTGCATGATATTGTCAAGCATGCCGGCTGCCGCCTGTGTGTTGTCTACCATGATGTAATCGAATATTTCGTCCAGGTCTGTATATGCGGCAGGAAGCAGTTCTACCTCATACTTTTCCATTGATTTTCTCCCTGAGCCGTTTATGGGCTTCATTCAGCGAGATGGCCGGCTCGCCGGCAAGGCGCTGTTGCTCGGCAAACAGAAGCTTTTCTTTAAGATCAAGCATAGCTTCCCGGCGTTCAAAAGCCTCAATACTCATAACCACAAGATCCCCTTCACCGTTTCTGGTGATGTATATAGGTTCAGCCTTTTCATGGGCAAGTTTGGCGATAGCGTTGTAATCATTACGAAGCGTTGTCGACGATTTTATAATCATTTCGGTCTCCTCCGGTCAAATTATTCTACAATTATTATATGATAATTCTAATAGAATATAAATATATATTTTTTTTATATTTAGGAAATTATGCTTTGAGGTAAAATTGTGGATAACCTCAAAGCATGATTTCCGGATATCAACAAAAGTTTCCTTGAAGTTTCAATAGAAACTTTTGTTCTTTTTTGTGAATAAAAGGTGAAAATTTAGACGGTTTAAATATTTAAAGTTTTTCCTGAATGTTTGCTTTGCGAAAAACAGAAGGGAAAAAACGAAATTCGCCGAACGAATAATTTGGATCTGGATTGTTACCTGTTCAAGGCCTATGGGAGGGAAAGCGAGATGAGAAAATGGATTATATCAGTAATAATTTTTCTGGTATTAACCATTGCAGTCAGTCAGGCTTTTTATAATGTGCCTCGGGCGGATGCAACCGCGAATGTCTGGAGTAGTTCGCAGACAGTTACAATAGGCAAAAAGAATTTTTCAGTTAAGGCTGTGTACATAAACCTCAAAAGTCCCTGGATCAGAGTAAAGCCGGCTCTCGGCGGAGGCTATGTCGGCGGAACCGAGGAACTGTCAGCACTGGCCAGACGCCATGGTGCGTTGGCGGCGATTAACGGAACATTTTTTAACGCATATTCTGATATGCAGCCGCAAGGTAACATTCAGATTGACGGCAGCTTTCTTCACCTTTCAAATGTTGGTTCCACTGTTGGGTTCGGAGAAAATAACGAAGTGCGGTTTGCGCCGCTCAGAACTTATATTACAGGCACTACGGACAATAACGATGACTTTCTGCATAACTGGTATGCCTGGGGTATAAATCACGTATTGACAGATCCTTCCGCCATTGAGATTTTTACTCCCCGAAAAGGAAAAACGACCGGGATGAAAACCGGTACGTCGGTGGTGGTGAAAAACGGGGTTGTCGATTCCGTTGTCACCGGCGAGGCGTCAATCCCTTCTAACGGCTACGTCATAAACTTTGGTTCAGACCCGAATGTCAGCAGGTATGTGGAGCGATTTACACCGGGAACCCCGGTTAATTACAGTCTTTCCTTCAGGGACCTGGCAGGGAATGCCGTTGACTGGAGCCGGATAAAACATTCAGTGGGCGCCGGTCCCATCCTTTTGTCTGCTGGCAGGGTTGTGGTCAACCCCAGAGCAGAGGGTTTTACGGATCCCAAAATCCTCACCGACAGCGGGGCACGGAGTGCGATCGGAAAGACTGCCGGCAATGTTCTTATGCTTGTTACCGTAAATCGGGCGACGGTCGGGGAACTGGCCCAGGTTATGCAGAAACTCGGTGCGGTGGAGGCTATGAATCTGGACGGCGGGGCATCGAGTGGGCTTTATTTTAAGGGATCGTATCTGACCAAACCGGGCAGAAAAATAAGTAACGCGATACTGATTTTTGAGCAGCAGCCGGAAATAAAAGTCATTATAAGTGGACAAACAAGGTCATTCCCTGTTAAACCTTACATAGCAGGCGGAAGGACACTCGTTCCGCTACGGGGTGTTTTTGAATCCCTTGGCGCCAGCGTGGAATGGGATGCCGGAACAAGGACTGTAACAGCGAGAAAAGGCGATATAACTGTAAAGTTAAAGATAGGGAATAAAGCCGCTGCTATTAATGAGAAAACGGTGACCATCGACCAGGCACCGGTCATTAAAAATGGATACACTTTTGTACCTTTGAGGTTTGTGTCCGAAGCACTGGGAGCCACCGTTAACTGGGACCCGGTGGGGTACAAAGTAATAATTACCCAGTAAAGTTTTGAAATACTCGTCGGGCTTCCTGGGTAACGGAGGATATTCTCCTTAGATTTTGGGTTGGCGTGCGCGAACTTTTACGTTTGACCATTCTGACCCCGTCTGTTGAGGCTATGCGGGTATTACCGGACCCGGATAAAAAATTCGGTACTTACTTTTTTTTTACGATTTCGACACGGAAGGCCTGATATAATTAAATAACCAATTGTGGAAAAGCTTTTGAAGTTGAGACACTTGGTGCGTGATAGTCGAGAATCACCTAGTTATTTTAGGTTTAGCATTGTTTGGGCCATTCAAGAAAGGTAGGAGAATAATGGAGTGTATCGAGATCAATTTGGCGGATTGCCAAAATAGATTCACCTGTAGCGCTGCCATTGCAAAGGCTGAAAAAATATTTGGAAATAAGTTGAAAAGCGGTCGGACCGTTTATTGTGCCATCTGCGATAGGCTGATTAGAAAAGAATTTCGTTCGGCTGTGCGAAGTTTTTATCACTCAAAAACATTACTGGTTCATCCGGTTCATATGGACTGTGTGCAAGACCACACTCCTATCGATGATTTATTAAAGAATCCGCAGTTTATTGATATGTCGGCCCTTGATTTTCTTGATTTGGTTGGACTGGTTGATGCTGTGCACCAGTGGAAGAAAAAGTTAAATGATAACTGGCATTAAAATAACGGTAATTTTACCGTTTTTTTTTTGTCTTTTTATGTTTGAGTATGGTAATAATAGGAACAAAAGTAACTAAGACATAATTTCCCAAAGATTAATAAAAGCCGGGAGGTGATATGGTGAATTTGGCGACGGGAGAAAAAGTTGTCGAAGTTATAATTGCCAGTAAAGCTTTTGGCGAAATTAATCCAGGTCCCTTGGGGTTGGAACAGTTAGAACTGGCTGTCAAGAAAACCCGCCAGGGCAGAATGGAAGCCGAGATGAAGGTGGCCTACAATAATGGGGTATCAATTTACCACTTTCCGGACTTAAATGAAGATTCCTTGCGGCGGGCCAGGTTAGCTTTTTTAACCTTTGCCCGGGCGACTAACCAGCCCGGGGTATTTCGGGAATATAACTTCAGAGACTGCCGGGATGAAGAGGAAATGAGGTATAGGCTGTTGCTTATTCCTGAGTATAGAGCTGTTTCATCTGTACCGGGCAGTAAAGTAATATCTTTTCAGGAAATAAAAAAAATATTGCAATGCCCAGTGTGCAAGGGGGAAATTCACGCTGAGAAATGTGCGGAATGCGGAACTGAACTCTATAGGGAGAAAGGCCTGAGGTACTACAAAAGTGAAAGAGCCGCATACTATCCGATCGGAAAAGACGGACGGCCGGATACTGAAATTTTTCTTTGTAAGGTGGATTATATAAATACGGTGAGCGGTTACCTGTACACTCATTTTACTTACATCCGGGAATTGCCTATTTACCTCGGCGCCGTATATATTTTAACTCCCCCCGTAAAACCGGTAGAGTGCAACGTTGTACTGAACAAACCATGGCAGGTCAAGGTGAGGGAGGACATTTTTACAACCCGTTATAAATGCCGACCGTTCAGTTTCAACGACCTCGAGATACTACATGACAATGGCGCACAACTATTCCAGGGTACAGGAACTGAACCCTATTTTGTTATCTCGTTCAGAGCTAAGGATTATACCTGTCTCGAGGAAATCGGTTCGCACGTGAACAACTTGTTAAGTATTTATAACAGCTACATTGATCAATACCCTACAACAGTTTAAAAACCCGTCAATAAATAAGGCGGGGTTTTTCTTTCTAAACGAAAAATGAGTTGAACACAGTGATTATTGTGTCAAATTGTATTTCATTGGAACACAGTTCCATAACGGAACATCTACATTAGGTTGTTTCAGTGTACTGCAATAACACACCTAATTTATTTGCTAGGGAAATTTTTGAAAAAATATGTTGCTGAAATGTTCCGCGGTGGAACAGTCTAAAGCCCTGTTTTACCCGCAGCCGATAAATTGTCCTTAAAAGAAGTATCTCCCAATCGTTCTACAGCCCCAAACTTAGCGGGGTTTTTTATGAAAAAGCAAATTTCTGGCACGGTAATTGCAAGATATAAAGAACAGAGAGGAGAGGGAATCATGAATACAGTCAACGGCCTGGACCGTGATAATTTGAACTTTAACTTAGGAGGACTGCACCAAAAAATTCTTCAATGGGGGGCCAGCCTTGCAGGGTACGGGGACGTAAGGCCGGGTTTGGCCAAAGAATTCAAACATATTCCAACTGCCATTTCGTTAGCGATTAGACATCCGCCGGCTGAAAGCAGCATTATCAGACAAAACGGAGTAACAGCATACACCAACCAGTTTCCCGAAGTGGACAATAAATTGATAGTCATTCAGAAGAAGATTGTAACTTATTTGCGTATGCAAGGGTGGCGTGCTCTTGCCATTCCGCCGGACACTGCTCAGGAAGATCTACGTTTCATTGCCAGGTTATTTCCCCTGTTCCAACATAAAACAGCTGCCACCTGTGCCGGACTTGGCTGGATTGGAAAAAGCGGTCTCCTGATAAACAGTCGTTACGGCCCCAGGCTAAGCTGGGCGACAGTTTTAACAGATGCTCTATTACCGGTATCTGAACAACCTTATTTAAAAGGTAATTGTGGTTCATGCCGTAAGTGCGTGGATATTTGTCCCAGTGGAGCGATCAAAGATGAAGAATGGACCCGGCAGTCAACAACGCAGGTAAAAATTGATGTATCACGGTGTGCCCGGCAATTGGAAAAAAACTATCAAGCTTTGGGCCGGTATATTTGCGGTCTTTGTATTCTGGCCTGTCCTCTCGGTAAAAGGGTGACTGAAGAATCGTCAGTCCCCAAAACAAAGGAGGGATAAATTTATGGAAATGACGAGCCGTGAAAGATTCATGGCAGCCCTGAACGGTCAGCCTGCAGACAGGCTTCCGGTAATCAGTGTCTGTCAGCATGCTACTTATGACCAGATGGAACAGTTGAACAGCTACTGGCCTGATGCCATGTACAATGCAGAACTGATGGCCAGATTGGCCGGCGGCGCCTACAACATTCTGGGGTTCGATGCTGTTCGGGTTCCCTTCTGCCAGACGCACGAGGCGGAGGCACTGGGAGCAGTTCTGAAGGAGGGTGGGAGAGAGGGATTGCCGAGTGTCAAAACACATCCTTACAACATAGGTGATCCCGTAGATTTCCCGGAAGATTTCCTGAGCAGGGGCAGGATCCCTCACCTTCTGGAGGCGATCAGGCTGCTGAAAAGCCAGTTAGGCGACAAAGTGATAGTGATGGGGGGGATCATCGGGCCATTCAGTATTGCCGGACAAATTCTTGATATTACCCAGATGCTGAAAATAGCTTACAGAAAACCTCAGGAACTTGTTTCTTACATTGAGATCGGTGAAAAGGCTGGTACCATGCTGGCACAGGCAATGATAGACGCTGGAGCCGATGTCATTGCCATCGAGGATATGATGTGTTCACTGGATATGATTACCCCCAAGATCTACAGGGAACTGGCAGCCCCCTACCAGAAAAAACAGATAGAAGCACTTAGGGTGCCTACAATTCTTCACATCTGCGGTAAACTGGACAACATTATAATAGATATTGCCAGAACCGGTTGCTCGGCCATAAGCGTGGAACCGGTTGTGGATGTACCTGCTGCACTGGCAAAATTCCGAGCAGAAGGTATAACCACTCCGTTAATAGGAGCAATTGACCCTGTAAATACGCTGTACCATGGCAATGTGGAAAAGTGCAGAGAAGAAACCAGGGCCTGTATGGCCAAGGGATTTTCCATGATCTCACCTGGGTGTGCGGTACCGCCGGCTACCAGAATCGAAGTGTTAAAGGCAATTGTGGAAACGGTTCAGGAAGCAAAAAATTAGAAAACTAACGGAGGGATTCAAATGGAGTGCAATGTAATTTTTCAACCTTCCGGTCGCCGGGGTAAGATTGCGGAAGGGAAAACTCTGCTGCAAGCTTCCCATGAACTTGGCGTAGATATTGAAGCTCCCTGTGGCGCGCACAAAGTCTGTGGTAAATGCAAAGTGAAAATTGAAACGGGCTTTTTTGAGAAGTTCGGCATTGATTCCCAGATGAGCCACCTTTCACCGGTGACGGAAGAAGAAAAGAAGCTTTTGCAGGAGAAGGAAATAGCCGAAAACTACCGTTTAGCCTGCGCAGCGGAAATCCATGGAGATGTCCTGGTTTTCGTGCCCGAGGAGAGCCGCAAGGCTGACCAGGTGGTTCTGGAAACCGGAAAAGACCGCAGTTTTAAGTTGGACCCAGCAGTAAAGACCTATTATGTTGAAATGCCTGCCGCCACATTGGAAGACCATCGTGATGACCTGAGGAGACTGCAGGATGCTTTGCGGGATCAGTTCGGGCTTGATAACCTTTCCATTGATTACTTTGTTTTGAAAGAGCTACCCAACATAATCCGTGAAGGTGACTGGAAGGTATCGGCATCAGTGCTCTATGACCGGGAAATTATTGATGTCAGGCCGGGTTTTGTTCGGCAGTGGTACGGTATAGGCATCGATGTCGGCACCACCACGGTAGCAGCTTATCTGTGTGACCTGGGCAGCGGGAAAATGCTGGCCAAGGATGGGATGATGAATCCGCAGGTTCGTTACGGTGAGGATGTTCTGTCGCGTATCACTTACGCCATGATGAATGAAGACGGGCGCCGGAAACTGCACGATGCCATAATTGAGGGCATTAACACCCTGGTTGAGCGCATGACGGAAAAGGCGGGCATTAAACCGACAGATGTGCTGGAGATAGTCCTGGTATTCAATACAGCAATGCACCATTGCTTGCTTGAACTGGAACCCAAGTACATGGGGAGGGCTCCCTTTGCCCCGGCCATATCGGCCCCCTTTGACGTAAAAGCCAGGGACCTGGGTATTCACATCAGCAGAGCCGCTAATATTCATATACTACCCATAGAGGCCGGATTTGTGGGACCAGACAATGTATCTGTTCTTATCGCTGAGGAACCTTACAAACAGGATGAAGAAGTTCGCCTGATAATTGACATCGGTACCAACGGGGAAATAGACCTGGGCAACAAAAACAAGCTTCTCTCTACTTCCTGTGCTACCGGTCCTGCCCTGGAAGGAGCGCAGATCAAGTTCGGTATGCGGGCGGCACCGGGAGCAATTGAGGGCATCAAAATAGACCCTGAGACTCTGGAATGCACTTACAAGGTAATCGGCGATGAAAAATGGCACGGCCGGGGAAGCAAGGGTGGAGCAAAAGGTATCTGCGGCTCAGGTATCATCGATATGGTTGCGGAAGTATTTAAGGCCGGAATTATCGATAAGACGGGCCGGATCAACAAGAAATTGGAAACTGACCGGCTGCGGTTTGATGAAAACGGTAAGCCGGAATATATCCTGGTATTTGCTGAAGACAGCGCCATTGGCAAGGATATTACGGTAACCCAGGGTGACATCAGAGCAGTACAACTGGCCAAGGCTGCTCTTTATGTAGGCGCCAAGATGCTTATGCGGCATCTGGGTGTGAATAAGGTAGACAGGGTAACCCTTGCCGGAGCCTTTGGAAGCTATATTAATAAGGAATCGGCCATGGTAATCGGGATGTTCCCTGATTGCGACCTGGAAAAGGTGCAGGCTGTGGGAAATGCTGCCGGTGACGGAGCACAGGCTGCTCTGCTGGATAAAGGCAAGCGTATTGAGGCCCGTGACGTTGCTGCCAGTGTTGAGTTTATTGAAACGGCCGTAGAACCTGACTTCCAGCAAAGATTTGCCGAGGCTATGGCATTCCCGCACAGTGTCGACAAATTCCCCAGTATTCAACATATACTGGACAAAATACCCGACAGAAAGAAAAAGGCTGTTTAACATTTTCATGAAAGAAGGTGGAACAGATGTATTCCTTCAGCAAACCTCAAAAGGTCTGCAAAATCGGTGATATTCTGGTAGGGGGTCAGCCCGGGGATAATCCGCCTCTCCTTATCTCTTCCATGTTCCATAACGGGGACAGGATTCTGGAAAGTCGGAAAGAACGTAAGTTTGACAGGGCCAAGGCCACGGAGTATGTAAAAAGACAGGAAGAATTGTCAGAACAGACCGGGATTCCGGTTCTGGTAGCCATGGTGGCGACCTCAGTGGATGAGATGAAAACCTACATAGATTTTTTTACTTCTATCAGTGATAAGCCTTTTGGTATAGACATGTGGGTGCAGGAACCAAGGCTTCAGGCCATGCAGTATGTAACTGAACAAGGACTGGCAGACCGGGTTTTGTATAACAGCATCACTCCCTGGGACAAGGACATCCCCGGCCAGGTACAGCGGCTTAAGGAAATGGGCTGCAAGCACATAGTGGTGCAGGTTTTTGACCAGGAAGACCAGACACCCAGGGGCAGACTGGCGTCCTTCAACAAAATGATGGATGTTATCGGCCAGGATACCTTTGAATCGGTACTTGTGGACACATCCGTTATGAATTTACCGGCCATGTCCTTTTCCGGAATAGCCTGCAGGCTGATCAAGGAAGACTCCGGCTGGCCCGCCGGGGTTGCTGCATCCAACGGCACATATATGTGGAAAGAGGCGCGGGAGATGTGGGGCCCAGAAGGGTTTGCCGCAATGAACACTGCCGGACAGGCAGCATCGGTGCTGCTGTGGAGTGATTTCTTTTTCTCCGGGCCTATAGTGAATATTCCTAAACTCATACCTGCTACCGTTTCCACAACTTTGCTGCTGTCCACGCTGGTTTATGAAAATACGGGCAAACTGCCGAGTAACCCGAATCATCCCCTGTACAAGTTCTTTAATGATTTTGCCCAGAAACTAAATCAGCAATAAGATGGCCCGGTCAAAATAACTGCAAATTGAAAAACAAATATTTCAAAGGAGGATGTAAAATGAGTGGTTTAACTCCCCGGGAACGGGTGTTGCGCCTTTTCGAAGGTAAGGAAGTTGACCGTCCGGCCTGTTACAGCGGCATGGGCAATGTAACTACGGCAGGCCTGGAACAGTTCGGCTACAAACTTGCTGAAACCCACGGAGATGCCGGGAAAATGGCTAATGCCGCTGCCAGTTCGTATAAACTGTTTGGATATGAATGTGCGGTTGTTCCCTTTGACCTGTGCGTTGAGGCTGAAGCCCTGGGTTGTGTGATGAATCCCTATGAAGAAGTGGATATGCTCCTTTACCCGACCATAAAGGAAAAAATTATCCACGAGGAAGCCGACATGACTACTTTCGAAATTCCAGACAACCTGACTGAGCGTGGTCGAATTCCCGTGGTGGCGGAAGCAATCAAAATGTTGAAGACCGATATTGGTAAAGAAGTGCCTATCGGTACTTACCTGTTAGGGCCCTTTACTTTGGCCGGACAACTGATGGATTTAAATGAACTCTTCAAACTGTCATTCAAAAAACAGAAGCTGGTTGCCGAGATGCTGGACCGGCTGGCAGATGTCATAATAAAAATTATTCCTTACTACGAAGCTGCCGGCGCTGATTACATCTGTATCCGTGAAATGGGCGCCACCACAGACATTTTAAGTCCCAGGGTCTTCAAGAGCCTGATCCAGCCGCCGTTAATCAAGATTGCTCAGAACATCAATGTACCCAAGATACTTCATATCTGTGGAAGTACGAATTCGGTTATCACAGTAATGCAGGAGAGCGGATATGATGCGCTCAGCATTGAGCAGAAAAACGACATGGTCAAAACCAGGGCTGATATAGGAAAAGAGCCGCTGGTCTTCGGTGCGCTGGATGCATACAACGTTCTGGTCAACGGTACGCCCGAAGATGTGCGCAATGCTACTGTGAAATGCCTGGAGGACGGCGTGGACGCTGTCTGGCCGGGATGTGATATCTGGCCTACGGCTCCGGTACAGAACCTCAAAACCATGGTGGATACGGTGAAGGAACTGGGGGCCAAAAAATGGCAGAGAAAAGCTGTCGGCTGAAAGTTTACTGAAACTCCACCTAATTCGAGAACTCTGTTGATAAAGGAGGTATCTCTGTTTGGCCAAATTATAACCAGGATTGAGGAGATATTTCCCGCTCCTGCAGCAAAGTAAAATGGATAGATTTGTTAGAAAGAAACCACTTGAGAAGTTAAAGGGAAAGGGAGGAAAGAGTTATGAGTAAAGAACAGGAGATTCTGGAACGTCTGAAAAAAGGTGTGGTGGAATATGATGAGGAGGCCGTGATTGAGGCTGCCAACGAAGCCCTGGCCATCGGTATGGACGCTGAAAAAGCAATTTTTGACGGCCTGGTCTGTGGGATAGAGGAAGTCGGACGCCTGTATGAACTGGAGGAAATATTCGTTCCGGAAATGTTGCTGGCCGCTGATGCCATGTATGCAGGGTTAAACATATTAAAGCCCCACATGAAAAAAAGGGACGCGGGGATCAAGGGGCAGGTTGTCATGGGTGTAGTTCAGGGCGATGTGCATGACATCGGTAAGAACATTGTCAAAATGATGTTTGATGTTGCCGGATTTGAAGTACATGACCTGGGCAGGGACGTTCCGCTTGAAAAATTTGTGGAGGAGCAATTGAAGACAGATTCTGACCTGGTTTGCCTGTCAGCCATGATGACCACTACTATGGTGGGGATGAAGGATATCATTGCCAAGATCAAGGAGAAAAACCCAAAAGTTAAAATTATGATCGGCGGTGCGCCCGTAAACGAAGAACTGGCGGAAAAATGGGGCGCAGACGGTTATGCCAAGGATGCCAACAATGCATTGAAGGATGCAATAAACATGGTAAGTTCTTTGCGCGAACTGCAAAAAGGCTGATGATTTTGGAATTCTGTGGCCCCGGGAAATTATCAAACATCCCGGGGTTTTCTGCAACATAACCCTTTTTAACTCTGAAAAATTCCTCTATGCATTTAAAATAATTCAACTTGGGAAGGAGATTAGTCAAAATGGGAACCGTAACCCCACAGGAAGTCTGGGACCGCCTGAAAAACGGGGTCATAAATTTCGATGAGGAAATGGTTGTGGAAGCGGCCAAAGATGTAATTTTGTACCGGATGGATGTTTATGACGCGATTATGAATGGATTGGTATGCGGAATAGAGGAAGTAGGTGAGCTTTATGAACGGGGTGAATATTTTGTTCCCGAAATGATGATGTGCACCGATGCCCTGTATTCAGGTCTCAATATTTTAAGACCCCACCTGAAAAGAGAACAAACCGGGATAAGGGGCCAGATTATTATCGGGGTGGTGCAGGGTGATATTCATGACATCGGAAAAAATATTATAAAAATGATGTTTGATGCTGTTGGTTTTGAGGTGCATGACCTGGGACGGGACGTTCCGCTGGAACGGTTTATTAACGAGCAACTGCGGACCGATGCGGAGATAGTATGTCTTTCTGCTATGATGACCAATGTGATGCCATGTATGAATGAAATCATAAAGAAAATTAAAGAAAAAAATCCTTCGGTAAAAATAATGGTTGGCGGTGCTCCGCTAAATGAACATATAGCCCGCCGGTGGGGGGCCGACGGCTTTGCCAGGGAGGCTAACGATGCTATCAAATGTGCCATCAGAATGGTTTCGACTTTGAGGAAACTGGGACTTGGCCCGGGCGGTGGAGAACCAGAAGAAATAAAATATCGAAAAATAGCGCAAAAATTCGAATAATTATATACAAAATGAAAAGGTTATTCAGCCTTATTATAGAATAGAAATTAATACTACCCTTGCAAAGAGGTGGGAGCATTGTGGACCGTAAATCGCAAACTCACCAGGGTTTATCGGTCCTGGGAAAAGTTTATTTCCAATTATGAAATAGAACCTTATGTTATCAGACCGCTGATAGCAAATTCCTGGCATCGCTGCCTCAGGATGAAGGTAGATCCAATGTCTCCCCTGGACCACATTAATCTTTTGAGTCCGTCTCAGATAAACAAACACATTGAACGGCGAAAAACACTGATTGGTGCAGCCATGCCCTTTATGAGCCACCTGTATAATTTTGTCAAAGGTTCCGAAACTCTGGTCTGCCTTGCGGACGACAACGGCATCATTCTGGATGTACTGCGTGATCCGGTAATTCACTACCAGACAAAACACATTTGCACCGAGGTAGGTTCTGACTGGAGTGAGTCCATCTGCGGGACCAACAGTATCGGCACTTGCCTTTTTGAAAAAAAACCGGTCCAGATAACGGCCACTGAACATTATTGTAAAGTATTACACGGGCTGACCGGTTCTGCGGCTCCGATTTTCAGTCCCGAGGGTGAGCTTTTGGGAGTGCTTTCCATTATAGGGCTTTGTAATAATGTCCATGCTCACACTCTGGGGATGGTGGTAGCAGCCGTCAAGGCCATAGAAAACCAACTGGTCAGTCAGAAAAAATCCTATGAGCTCTTGCTGGCCTACAAAAAGGTAACTGCAGTTATTGAAACAATGGATGAGGGACTGATTGCCATTGAGGCCAACCGGAAAATAACCCAGTTGAATTCAGAAGGTGCCAAGATATTGCAGGTAAACCGGGAAGATTGCATCGGCAGGTCTGCTCTTGATGTCTTCGGTCAGAGTTTTCCACTACTGGAAGCTCTGCAAAATGAAGTGGAGTTTACAGATAAGGAGTTTTATATCGAAACACCGGCCGGTGGTACGCGATTTACGTCAACTGTGAAGATGATTCGTGATGAAACAGGCCAGGTAACAGGGATGATGGCCACTTTACGGGAGATGCAAAGCGTACACAAGCTTGTTAACAAAATGGTAGGGGCTCAGGCCACCTTTACTTTTGACGATATTATTGGCAATGACCCTCAATTGCATACTCTTATACAGCGAGCGAAAAGAGTCGCCCGGAGCAGTTCAACTATTCTGTTACAGGGAGCCAGCGGTACAGGCAAGGAAATGTTTGCCCAGGCAATACATAATGCCAGCGGGCGCCGTGGAGGTCCTTTCATCGTAATTAACTGCGGTGCCATTCCCAGGGAGCTGGTGGAGAGTGAATTATTCGGGTATGAAGAAGGAGCATTCACAGGTGCCAAGAAAGGAGGCCGGCCCGGTAAATTTGAACTGGCCTCCGGAGGTACTATTTTCCTGGATGAAATAGGAGATATGCCCCTGGATATCCAGGCCAGTCTGCTGCGAGTTTTGCAGGAACGGCAGGTTACCCGGATCGGCGGGCAGAAATCCATTCCAGTAAACACCCGTGTTATCGCCGCTACCAACAAAAACCTGGCCGAAGAAGTGGAAAAAGGTAATTTCAGGCTTGACCTGTATTACAGATTAAACGTAATTAACCTCGTTATTCCCAGTTTGCGGGACCGCCCCAGAGACATTCCCTATCTGGCTCAGTATTTCGTCAATAAAATCAGCCGCCGACTGGGCATAACTCCCCCTATTATCGCCCCTGATTTCTATGAGTGCCTTTCCAGGTACGACTGGCCCGGCAATGTGCGGGAACTGGAAAACGTTATCGAACAGGCGCTTAACATTGTAGAAACCGATATCCTTATACCTGAACATCTTCCTGCCAGAATATATTCCCCTCAAAACAACCGACAGATAAACCCCGAACAAAAAATAAATCTGAAAAGCGCTGAGGCCGAAATAATCAGAGATGCCCTTGATAAGTGCCGGTGGAACATTTCCAGGGCGGCATCAACCCTGGGGATTGGAAGAAACACACTCTACAGGAAAATTAAACGATATAATTTATGTGCAGCAAAAGGCAAAAGGGGTGATCAAGGAGGTATGTAACCGTGGACATCAAAGACTACTCAAATATTTTTACCCGTTATGACCTGGTGACGGAAAGTCCATATTATTCCATCAGGAAAGCAGCCAATGAGAACAGGCTGATTCATAAGGTTGTAGAAGCCGTTATTCTGGGTGAAACTGATAGGGTGCCGCATGCCGTAAAAGCGGCCCTGGCTGAGCATGATCCGGTTGACATCATCTATAACGGGCTTGTTGCCGCTATGCGAGAGGTGAGTTTGTTGTGGGATGAAGGCATTTATTATCTTCCCCAGACTTTATTGGCGTCTGATGCCATGCTGCTGGGACTGAAAATGTGTGAAAATGAGCTGGGTCATCCTGTTCGAAAAAGAGGTTTGGCGGTTACCCACACTGCTGAGGGAGATATTCACGACTTGGGGCAGAAGATTGTTAATACTCTGTTAAGGGCCAGCGGTTTTGAAGTGGTCGACCTGGGTAAGGATGTACCTGTTGAAGAAGTTATCAAGGCCGTAAGGAAATACAGACCCGATATTTTGTGCGGAACGGCCCATTTGAGCACTACTATGAGCGCCTTTGAAAGAATATCGGCCCGTATGCAGGAAGAGCGGTTAGTGGTTCCTTTTGTCTGCGGTGGGGGAGGCGGGGTTACTTTATCTTTTATTACCGGTTTTTTGTTTGGGATTTACGGCAAAGACGCGTCTCTGGCGCCCAAAATAGCTGAAGATGCCTGCCGGGGTATGGGCTGGGAGGCAATCAGGCGTAAATACAACGGGTGATGCGGATTACTGCCGTATCATCTTTTTTTATTAGATAACCGAAAGTGGTACACTGTACCAAACCGGAACAGAACAGAAAAACAGGCCATGACTTGTACGAGCAAACAGCCTGGTTCAGATTTTACCCGGAGAGTTTAAAAAAGCGTTCAGAATTGGAACACTTCAACCCGTTACTCCGATCGGGTAACTGCCTTCGGCGGAAAACGAACTGGTGTTTAAGCCGCACTGTCGTCTGAATCTTCGCGTTTTTCTAGAGGAACAGGTCTCTGTAAGAAAAAAACAACCTTTTACTCCCTCGCTCCTGTTTCTGGCATGATTATTGCTACTAAAATTGAGGCAAATACCGGTGTTTGGAGAAGTCGGCTACCGGTTTGTTCTGCCAGGGGGAGGGGGGATGTAAACTCATTTTGCCTGTACAAACCTGCTTTTCAACCGGAATTATTTTAAGAAAAGAAGGAGGTCAGACTAATGCCGAAATTCGACAAAATGGCTTATGCAAGCGCGGATGAAATGATTTTCGGAACAGCCAAAAACCCTGTTAAGTATGGACGTGATTTTACAGTGGGTGGGGGTTATGTTTTTCCTGAGCTGGTGCCTCATCCAAGACCGGGGACTGAAACCACAAAGAAAACTCTGGTTAAAGAATATGAAAAAATGGTAACAGATGTACTGGGTCGTTGTGTTGCTATCGGTATTCCCGGAATTCAGATTGAGCTGGAACACGTTTATCAGATGACCAAAAACCCGGACTGGGGCGGTGAAATTGCTGCCGCTACCAAGCATCTACAGGAGGAATATCATCGCAAATATGGCCTGAAAAGCGCCATCAGGGCAACTATTGCAGATTACCGCAAGCCTGATGAAGAGGATATCAGAAACTGCGTTGCTCTGGAAAACCAGTTAAAAACCTTCGAAACAAGTGCTGCCGGAGGAGCAGACAATCTGTCCATTGAGTCTGTCGGTGGCAAGGAGATTTCTGACTATACCATTGTCAGGCAGGATATTCGCGGTACATTGTTCGGTATAGGAGTTCTGGGCAGCCGTGACATGGAATTTATGTGGAAAAAAATAGTGGAGATCGCTGATAAATACGGTGTTACACCTGGCGGTGACACGGACTGTGCACAGGCAAACGTAGCCATGTTTATGGCCGGCGGATATCAGGACCGGTCTGTACCGCATACTTTTGCTGCTCTTACCAGGGCTATTTCCGCTGCCCGCAGTCTTGTTGCCTATGAGCAGGGTGCAAAGGGCCCTTCCAAGGACTGCGGTTATGAAGATGTGATTATCAAGGCTATTACCGGTGTGCCGATTGCCATGGAAGGAAAAGCCAGTGCCTGTGCGCACAGTGACCTGGTCGGAAACCTGATTGCTGCCTGCTGTGACCTGTGGAGTAATGAAGCTGTTGAATATCATGATATGTTCGGTGGAACAACTGTTGCCGTATTTACCGAAATACTCGGATATGATGTGGCGCTGATGAATACGGCCATTGAGATGGGGCAGGCCAAAATCCTGAGGGATATGATGGTTGAATCGGATAAATACCGTGATACCCACGGATTCATTCTGTGTCCGCAGAATGCTTATGAAATCGGCAAGGCCATTGTGGAAAACAACACGTCATATTATGCCAGGGCACGCGCGGCGGCAATTAAGGCCGGTGAACTGATGCTGAAGGACAGCAAACTGCAGATGTCAGCCTTTGAGAAAGAGTCGCTTGAATCCGCTATGCGTACACTGGAAAGTCTGCCTGAGAAAGAAGAAGACTTCATCAGTGAATGTGCTGATATCTACAAGAAACTGATTCCCGGCTTTTCACTGGCAAACTATGGATTGTAAAAACAATTTGTCGCTATAATTTGATGAGCATGTGAGAGCCGCCTAAATAATAATAAGGAGGGACAAAGATGGCAACAGTCGCCAATTATTCAAATATTTTTGTTAGGTATGACCTGGTTGGCACTGGGGATGCAAAAGGGGCAAAACTCAGCAGTAAGGACGCCGCGCTCCAGAAAGTGATACAGTGTGTACTGGAAGGTGACAGTGACAATATTGTGGATGCAGTAAATGAAGCGCTTGCAACCAAAGATCCCATGGTTGTTATCAATGAAGGTCTGATCAAGGGCATGAACGAGGTCAGTAGGTTATGGGACGAAGGTGAGTATTATCTGCCTCAGGCCATTGTTGCTTCTGATGCCATGTTGATCGGGCTGGAAATATGTGAAAAGAAACTGGGTAAATCGGTGGAAAAGAAAGGTACTGTTGTTACCCACACTGCTGAGGGCGACATCCATGACCTGGGCCAGAAAATTGTCAATGCTCTGCTGCGGGCCAATGGGTTTGAGGTTGTTGACCTGGGTAAAGACGTGCCGGTTGATGAAGTTATTACCGCCGTTAAGAAATACAATCCCGTTATGGTAACCGGTACCGCTCTGATGACAACTACCATGACGGCCTTTGAAAAGATTTCCAAACGGCTTATCAAGGAAGGCTACAAAATTCCGTTTGTCTGCGGCGGCGGTGCCGTATCCAATGAATATGTCCAGGGTTATGAGCTGGGGGTTTATGGAAAAGATGCGTCTCAGGCGCCGGGGATGGCCAGTGATGCAGTTAACGGTATGGACTGGATGCAGATAAGAGAAAAATGGAATAGCTAATTGTTATCCATCGCCCGGGACCGCTTTGTCGGGCCCGGGCAAATTTCCCCCGAAGGCAGGTATGTTATGAAGGTAGATTTGATAAACGGATTCCTGGGTGCAGGAAAAACAACGTTTCTGATCAATCTGCTTGAAACGAAAAATCCTTCTGAAAAGGTGGCAGTACTGGTCAATGAATTTGGTACCGTCGGTATAGACGGAGACCTGTTGACAGGGCATGATGCGAATGTAGTTGAACTGCCCAACGGCTGTATCTGCTGTACGCTGAAAGCAGATTTACGTAATCAGATCAGGGAAATAGCCGAAAAGTTCAAACCTGACAGGTTATATATCGAGCCCACAGGAGCAGCGACGATAAAAAACCTGCTGGGCATTCTGGAAAGTCTCAGCCTGGAAAAATATATTGAAAATATCAGGGTGATTCTGGTTTTGGACGCCGGTACTTTTATGGAGAACATGGAAAAAAACCGAGGGTTTGTGGAAACACAACTGGAATCGGCCCAGATAATACTAGTTAACAAATGTGATAAAGTCAGTCCGGAACAACTGGGATTAATCCGCGAAATTATCAGGAAAACAAACTGTTCCGGGCAGGTTCTGCTGACCAGCTTCGGAAAGGTTTTGCATAGAGATTTATCTGAACCGGCTGTACTACCGGAAACGGCCCTAAATAATGTATTGTCCGGTAATATCGGTGCAACCGGTAAACACCTTCATGACCTGCCGTTAAAAGAGTATGGACAGTTCAGTGTTCAGAGCAGCAATCTGTTTGATGTGGACAGGCTGAGGAAATTTTTTGGTCGCTTGAGTGACAATTGGTATGGGTCCGTTGACCGGGCCAAAGGAATATTCCGGGTTGCCGGCAGTCAGTGGGTTCGTTTTGACCTGGTTTCCCGTGAGGTTAGTGAGTCCTTTCTGGAAAAAGAATACACCTTTAGTAAGTTAATTGTTATAGGGACCGATTTGTCGAAGAAATTACTAAATACTGAGTTTATGAATTGCCAAAAAGGCTAAACCGGGGGTGTGACTGATTGAAAATAGGAATAGCCCTTGACTTGGGCACCAGTGGGTTCAGAGGACAGGCCGTTGACCTTGAAAAGAGGAAAATTCTTGCTACTGTTCTTACTGCCCGCCACCCCTTACCCGGGGCCAACGTGATGGATCACCTGACTTTTGCCATTGAAGTCGGGCTAGATAAAGCTCACAGTATTATAATAGATACAGTAAACCAGCTTATTGACAGACTGGGAGTGCCTAGGGAAAACATTGTCCGTTTGGCAGTGTGTGGTAATCCCATTCAACTTTCCCTGTTCGAAGAAATTGAAATCCGGGACCTGGCCTATGCCGGGGAAAGAAAGAAAAAAGCTCTGGGCATTGTACCGCCAAACCGGGATGCCAAAGTTTTACCGGCCGACAAGGTTCGCGGACTGGCCCTGGCTCCAAATGTGGACGTATTTATTCCGGCGGCGGTTAAGCATGAAATTGGCGCTGATGCTCTTGCCATGATGGTAAAGTCAGGATTGCTGGAGAAAGAAGAAATCGCCCTGGTTACTGATTATGGCACCAATGCGGAAATGGCTCTGAAAATAGGTGACCGTATTATAACGGGTTCCTGTGCCGCCGGCCCGGCTCTTGAGGGCCAGCATATTGAATTTGGCATGCTGGCGGCTCCGGGGGCAATACATGACCTTACCGAAGAAAAGGTGGGTTACAGGTGCCTGGTTCTTGACAGTGAGCTGAACAGTACATCCGGCGACCTGGTGGATATTACGTCAGAACGGGTTATCGAGGAGGGAACGGCCCCCATCAAGGGAATTACCGGCACCGGTGTTATTGCCATTCTTTATGAGGCCATGGCAGCAAATCTCATCCGTCTGCCGCACATAAAAACTCCCGATAGCAGGCTTCATCTGGGGCCCCGTGTTTCATTCAGCGAGCACGACATAGTTGAAGCGGGCAAAGCTATTGGGGCAATAAGAGCAGGATTTGTAACGCTGGCCAGTGAAGCCGGTATTGAGCTTTCTGATATTAAGACAGCATACATGGCGGGAGCCTCCGGAACGTACGTAAATGCTGCAAAGGCCCTGCAGATCGGTCTGGTACCCCCGGGGGCGGAAAAAATATATCAGGTGGGGAACACTTCTCTTGCTATGGCCAGAGACATTGTCCTTGATCCTGAACGGCTCTGGGAACTTCAGGCCCTGGCCCGTAAACTGAGGGCCAATCACTGCATGTTTGCAGAATCTAAAGTTTTTGAAAAGGCATACTTACTCGAACTATCTCTCTGGGGCGAAGGGATGCCCTGGGAGCAGTACCGGCGTTTTAGCAAGTTTTATAACCTTCCTGAGTTAATTAAACCTGTTCAGAATGCTAAAATTATCAAACTTTATGAGCGTGATATTCCCGATTTGGGCTACAAGGGAGTTGCTTATATCGATTCTGTAGGCTATCCTTGCTGTATCAATTTCCCCGGGTGTACAAAATGTGGAACATGTATTGAGAAATGCCCGGAAAAGGCTCTTTCCTTCTCGGAAGATACAGATTCGGTATTAGTGCTGCGACCTGACCGTTGCAACGGTACCGCCTGCAAACGCTGTGAACAAAACTGCCCTGAAAAAGTGTTTAAATTTTCCATGATATCTTTTGAAGCCGGTAAGCCGGTTGATAACTAAATGTTTTACGGCCGGTAAATATATAGCAGGCAAAAGCCAGGGTTTTACCTTGGCATTAACTTTAACCTTCCTCATGTCTTTTCCCCTCAGTCGAGAGGGGAATTTTTTTGTTATAAATATTTGGCGTGATGCATGGCTCATAGGCTAAAGGTACTCCTACACCTTTCGCCGTAATGTCATCCAGCGCTACCAGGTCGTCCTTGTTGACTTCACCGACAGATGTTTTGCCCAGTGCCCTGATACCTTCTATCAGTTCATCATTACAGGACTTGAGAAATTTAGCCAGGTTTTTTGCTCCCGATGCTATGTCAAACTTATCTGCATATTTTCCGTCATAATAAACAAGTTGAGTGGGCGGCTCAAAGGGGATAGGTTTTAATACCTGAGTATGGGACATGGCAAATAAAGCAATGGCGCCAATATAAGCTGCATCTGCCCCTAAGGCTAAAACTTTTAGTACGTCTCCCGGTGTCCGGATTTTGCCGGCTGCAATCAGAGAAATCCTGTCCTGGCAGTTCTGTTTTTGCAAAAATTGAGCGGCGCGGTTAATGGCAAAAATAGTGGGGATGCCAAAGTCATCCTGTAGTATGGGGGCGGACCCTTTGGTGGCTGCTTCGGCGCCGTCTATTGTGATAAAATCAACGCCTGCGTCGATTGCCCATTTCATATCCATTTCCAGGTACTTACCGGCGCCAAATTTAACGCCAATAGGAATATCGCCGGCTACGCTTTTAAGTTTTTGCACAAGTTTGGGAAGCTCCGATGGAGTGCTGACTTCGGCATGCCGTGCATGAAGTACAGCATCTTGAGCGGGAAGTACTCCAAAACCTTTTGCCAGTTTAAAGTCGGTTATTCCAACGTTATTTTTATGCCCTGTCCCGCCAGTAGCCCCTTGGCCAATTTGAATCTCAATAGCATCGGCCTGTTTCAGGATTTCATCACTCTTATTCCACTTTCCCCTGTTGTACTGTAATATTAGCTTTTTGGCTGCTTTTCTTTCGCTTGGCAGAAAAGGCCCCTCGCCTGTATTTGTTGCTGTATTGGCCATGCTGGCTCCTTTAGCCAGGGCTACTTTGGCTTTTTCCGAAAGGGCTGCACCAAATGCCATACCGGAGACCATGATAGGCAGGTCTATAATTAAAGGATGTTTGCAGTTTTTACCTATAACCACTTTAGTATCCACAGGTTGCTCAAGGGGAGTAGGCATTATATGAAGCTGTCCTATATTAAACATTAATTGGTCGAGGCTTGGAAATTTCTTGGGAGAACCCAGTGGCCGTTTGATCATCTGACCTTCCTGCGAGCGTAAATTGGTTTCTACGATAACCTGTGGTCCAAACTTAGTTGTCGCTGAAACAAACTCCCACAAATTCTCATCATAAAGGTCTGTCATAATCGTACTTATGGCATCGGTGCTTACATCATGGATAATTTTTCTGGCCAGAAACCTGGCTCCCTGATACCCCAGCGCTATTGCTAAAGACGAGAAAAACACTTTTTCCCATATTTTTTTCATCGGTGCCACCTTCCCGGATATTTTCCTAAATTAATTTTCCCAACTATAACGCACTATATTTTTCTCTATTCAAGGCAATTTTTGTATAAATAAACGTACCGCCAGACACCACCACGAAAGTCGGGACGGTACAGGGTATCTGCATGGTCTGAAAATCCAAGCGATATCCCCGCATGACAGTATTGTGGCAATAGGTTTGTACCTTTAGGAGGAAAATACCCTGCCTTGTCAAATATTTAATAACTATTAACTTGATGAAAAGGAGCAGACATGTTGGCAATTTTCGGATTAATTGTTGTGGGATGCCTGGTAGCCGCTTATTTTCAAAAGGGTTGGAACCGCTATATGCTCATTCTCTTAGCTATAGCGATAGTCCAACTGAAGTCTTTGGCTATTGGAATGAAGATTTTTAGTTTGACTGCCATTGCCGTAGTGCTGATTTATTTTCTCAGGCCAAGGAAAAAATAAAAGAACAAGCCGGGTAAATCCCGGCTTGTTCTTTTACTGCAGTTATATTTCATTGTCATCAACTAATTTAGCATTGCAGCGCTTTAAAGTTTCCAAATATTTTACCCTGTCTTCTTCATTTTGTGTTTCCAGCCAATTTTTTTTCAATTTCCGCAGATTACTTACCGAACAGTGATTACAGTTATTCTGCTGCTGAGCCCGGTTATCCATGAAAAGCCTCCCCTTTCATATTAGGCATTTGATAAGCGTCAATAAAAGATGGGAGTATTAGTACAGTTAAAATTATAGCAAGATATGGACAGGCAAGTCAATTTGGCGCCTATTCGGAATTAGTTATGGCCCTACAAACAAATGCTTATGCCCCTGCATCAAAATGAACGATACAAAAGTTGATATTTTGAACAGGTAAAAAACGCTCACAATATCTTGATTTGTGAAGGAAAAAATTACTAAATGTCGAAAAATATATTGAATTGTTCTTTACCTGGAAACTTATGGCGCTGGAGGGCATTATGTTGATTGGCCGCAAACTGGGGATTTCATCCGTACGGTCTGCAATTTTTCTTGCCATTTTAATAATGCTTGGAATTGCCGGTAATATTGGCGGGTTTCCGTTAGTTCCCGGCGTAAATCTGCTTTTTGGCAGTATCGCCGTGTTATTGGTGATAGGTTTATACGGGGTTTTTTGGGGCGTGGTGGCAGCTACTGTTTCATACGGTTCCGTTTTTTTCTGGCTACGGGAGTTTTGTCCCCTCATTATCGGCATTCTGGAAGCGGTTTTTGTAGGCATTTATTTCCGCCGCAAGAACGAAAATTTAGTATTGGCCGACGGCCTTTTCTGGTTTTTTCTCGGCCTCCCCTTGGGCTGGTTGGTTAATTATTTTTTACTACATTTAAATTTGGATGAAGTTTTGGTGGTTACTCTTAAATTCGGTGTTAACGGTATATTCAACGCCCTGGTGGCCAGTCTGATCCTAAACCACCTGCCGCTTTCCCGATGGGTTTTCAACTCTGAAGAGAAGGGAAAGGTTTCTTTTTATCAGACGGTCTTTAATCTTCTTATGGCCTTTATTTTAATTCCTGCCCTGATATTTACCGCAGTCAACAACAACAGGCAACAACGGCAGTTCACAGCAGGAAACAAAATACATATTACCGGAGAGGCGAAAGAAATTGTAGCTCATTTGATTACCTGGCGCTACGAACATCTGCATGCATTAAACAGTTTGGGAAAGATTGCTCTCCAGTCCAACATGCAGCCTACTAAAGAACTACAGAAGGCCACAGAGCAAATTAAAGACTCTTTTACTTATTTTGACCGTGTGCATGTAGATAATATTGAGGCTACGGCCATAACATTTGCGCCGTATAGGGAGAACGGCAAGCTTTCCCTGGGTGCGAACTTTGCTGACCGTCAGCATTACAAAGATATGCGGGCTACCCTGAAACCTGTGATAAGTGATGTGCTTCTGGCCCGGGTAGGTAACGCCAAGCCGGTAGTTATCATGGGAATTCCGATTGTGCAAAAAGATAAACTTCGCGGTTTTGTTGCAGGGGCTTTAAACCTGGGTTACATTTCTGATTTGCTTATAACAACCAGGCACAGTGACGAAATGGATATTACCCTTCTCGACAGAAATAACAAAGTTATCGCGAGTACCCGGCCGGCATTGCGTCCCATGCAAAGGTACAAACCAAAACTGGCCGAGAAAAATTTACCGGCCAACAATGTTTACCACTGGCTGCCGCCCGATGACGGCAAATTAACGGAACTTGCGAGGTGGCAGAATTCTCGCTATGTTTATGAGAGCTCTGTTGCTCCGGATATTCCCTGGAAATTAGCAATAGAAATACCGTTTGCTCCTTATTTAAAAGAAATGCTGCACAATACCACTGATTACTTGGCCGGTATGCTTGGATTTACCCTGGTGGCATTTCTGTTGGGCAGTTTGTTGAGCAAACACCTGACAGGCCCTTTGGCCAAATTGGCTAGTGTCACCACAGACCTGCCCTGTCGGATTTCTAACCGGGAAGAGATAAAATGGCCTTATAGTCCTTTTACTGAAATGAATTCCCTTGTTGTGAACTTTCGGTCCATGGCCGGAAAACTGCAGCAGAATTTCCTGGAATTGCAGCAAGCCAGGATGAAGGCAGAGGAAGAAAAAAACAAAATTGAGGCCATTGTTGCCGGGATCGGGGACGGAATCAGTATTCAGGATAGGGAGTATCGCGTAATTTACCAGAATAAAATTCTTAAAGAACTGATGGGAGAAGCGGTGGGTCAATATTGTTACAAAGCTTACGAGGGCAGAGAACAGGTATGCCCCGGTTGTCCGGTGGCTGTTTCCATAAAACAAGGCATTATCCAAACCGTTGAAAGATGTCCGGTATCAAAAAGAGGTCTGTTGTGTGTCGAGATTACTTCTGCTCCGCTGAAGGATGCTGCCGGTAAAATAACCGGGGCCATTGAAGTCGTGAGAGATATTACTGAGCGGAAAAAAACCGAAGAGCTTCTGCGGCAGCAGTCAGCGGCCATGCGGGCTTCCATGGACGGTATGGCTATCCTCAACACAAACGGGGAATATACTTACATGAACGAAGCCCATGCCAGGATATACGGATATGCTAATCCTGCTCAGCTTATCGGAAAGACATGGCATATTTTATACGATGAAGAAGAAAGGGACAGGTTTGAAAAGGAAGTTTTGCCCGGATTATATAAACAGGGTTATATTCGGACTGAGGCCGTTGGTCGCAAAGCAGACGGTTCCTTTTTCCCCCAGGAGGTATCCCTGACTCTGATAGAAGGAGGCGGCACGGTATGTGTGGTAAGAGATATTACTGAGCGTAAACAGGCTGAACAGGCTATTTGGGAAGAAAAAGAAAGGGCCCAGGTAACCCTCCATTCCATAGGAGATGCCGTAATAACCACTGACGGCCAAGGAATCATTACTTACCTTAACCCTGTGGCTGAGGTTCTTACGGGCTGGACCAACGATGAGGCCTGCGGCCGGCCGCTGCTGGAAGTCTTTAACATAATCAACGAAACAACAGGTCAGGTAGTAGAAAACCCGGTGACAAAATGCCTCCGTGAAGGCAATATTGTAGGCCTGGCTAATCATACGGTATTGATACATAGAAGCGGTAGAAGATATGCTATCGAAGATTCGGCGGCGCCCATTAAAAATAGAGAGGGAGAAATTATAGGTGTTGTTCTGGTTTTCCACGATGTCAGCGAAAAACGTAATATGATAGAACAGCTTACCCACCAGGCTTATCACGATCCTCTAACGGATATCCCCAATAGGGTTTTATTTAATGACCGCCTCAATGTAGCTTTGGCTCATGCCAAACGCAATAATGAAATGCTGGCAGTAATGTTCCTGGATTTGGACAGGTTTAAACTGGTCAACGATATGTTAGGCCATTCTATTGGGGACCGGTTGCTGCAGGAAGTGGCCAAAAAGCTAAGTATCTGCTTACGAAAGGGCGATACTATTGCCCGTTTGGGCGGCGATGAATTTACGCTTTTACTGCCGCAGATCAAAAGTGAAAAAGAAGCAGCCAAAATTGCGCAAAAGATATTAAAGGTTTTCCAAAAACCTGTAACCTTGAGCGGCCATGAGTTTTATATCACCGCCAGTATAGGCGTTGCCTTATATCCCAGTGACGGAGAGAAGGCAGAAATCCTGATGAAAAATGCAGATACGGCTATGTACCGGGCTAAGGAACAGGGACGCAATACGTATCAGTTATATACTCCTGCCATGAACAAAAAAATTGTCGAACGGATGGCTATGGAAAACAGCCTGCGCCATGCTTTGGAGCGCCGGGAATTGGTGGTTTATTATCAACCTTTGGTATGCATCAGGACGGGCCGGATTACGGGAATGGAAGCCCTTATACGTTGGCGGCATAAGGAATTGGGACTTGTTCCTCCGGCAGAATTTATCCCACTGGCCGAGGAAACAGGGTTAATTATTCCCATCGGCGAGTGGGTACTGCGAACTGCCTGCGCCCAAAATAAAGCCTGGCAGGATGCCGGGTATATGCCCGTGCGTGTGACGGTCAACCTGTCCGCCTACCAATTCCAACACCAAAACTTGGTGAATACGGTAGCCAAGACATTAAAACAAACTGGGCTGCATCCGCAATACTTGGAGTTGGAAATAACCGAAAGTATAGCCATGCAGGATGTGGATTATACTGTTGATGTTTTGCGTAAATTAAGGGAAATGGGGGTCCAGATAGCTATTGACGATTTCGGTACAGGATACTCTTCTCTGCGTTACCTGAAACGTTTTCCCATTAATACGCTTAAAATAGACCGTTCTTTTGTCAGGGATATTGCCTGTGACCCTAATGATGCCGCAATTGTTTCCACGATCATAGTTTTGTGTCGGAATATGAACCTGAAAGTGATCGCTGAAGGAGTTGAAACGGAAGAACAACTGAATTTCCTGAAGAATCAGCATTGCTATGAAATGCAGGGCTACTTTTTCAGTCAACCCGTTCCTGAAAAGGAATTTGAAGAGTTGCTGAAAAGGTATAATATGCCATAGTAATGGTTATTTCACCATTACAATATTATTAATTCATATTTAGTCCCGTATCAGGGAAAGATTAAAAATGGAGACGGAAAAACTAAACCAGACCGGAGGAGGTGATTCTGTGCCGGATATCAAATGCAATGTGGTAGAATGTCACTACAACAAAAACATTATGTGCAATGCGCCCATGATTCAGGTAGACCATAGCGGTGTTTCCAGGTCAACTAACTCTGAACAGACTAAGTGTGAAACATTCAAACCTAAAGCTTAAGAAAAACAACCTCCTGCACGGGAGGTTGTTTTTCTTGACAAACAAATGTTAATAACACTATAATGTTAATAACATATATATGTATAAAGCGATTTGCTGCAGGAGGTGAGAATATTTGCCTAAATGCAGATATGGCCGGCATATCCCTGCATTCGTATTATTGTTCCTGGCTCAGGAACCCGCCTACGGACTAACCCTATTTAATAAAATGGAAGAGCAAATGCCTCATAACAGGGCTGATAGCGCTGCTGTATACCGTGCTCTCCAGGAACTGGAGAAAATGGGTGCTGTTGAATCTTACTGGGATACTTCGGAACCGGGACCGGCCAAGAAGTGGTATAAAATTACTCGGCTGGGGAGAAAGAAATTGGTTGAATTTAAGGAAGATATCGAGATGAAGAAAAAAAACCTGGAATTCTTCCTGACTACTTTTGCGGCTTTGCCCGCGGTGGATGACAACGATGAATGAAGGTGGTGGATTGAATGAGCGGGGCAATTTTATATGGTTTGGCTATTGTAGGTTTGCTTTACTCTTTTGCAAAAGACCGGAAGAAAACAAAGATGGCTGTTCTTAAAGCCTGGAAATCTTTTGCGAACCTGGCGCCGCAGTTACTGGCCATTTTGATGTTCGTCGGTATATCCCTGGCAATTTTGAGTCCTGCTACCATTTCCCGATTAATGGGCGAAAAATCAGGTATTATCGGCATTATCATTGCTTCTGTGGTTGGTTCAGTCACGCTGATTCCCGGGTTTGTCGCTTTTCCGCTGGCGGCAGCCCTGTTAAAAGGGGGCGCCGGTTATCCCCAGATTGCCGCTTTTGTTTCCACCCTGATGGCTGTAGGAATAGTGACTCTGCCAACGGAAATAAATTACTTTAACAAAACGGTGGCGCTATTAAGGAATAGCTTTGCTTTTCTGGTAGCCATGATTTTTACTGTGATAATAAGTCGGGTGATGATGTGATGAATTTGCGACGGTATAGCTTTGCCTTTGTTTTTGCCCTGATAATGGTGGGTATGTATTTCTATGATCATTCTACAGGACTGAAAGCTGTCAATATTACAGTGCAAAATTTCAGGGAAATGCTTTTGTTTCTACCGCCCATTTTTATTCTGGTGGGCTTGCTTGATGTATGGGTGCCGAAGGAAACCATGATTAAACTTATGGGTGAAGGGTCGGGCCTGAAAGGGATAATGATTGCCTTTATTCTTGGCTCTGCGGCGGCAGGACCGCTGTATGCGGCTTTTCCGGTAGCGGCCGTGCTGATAAAAAAAGGAGCCAGGTTGGCTTATGTGCTTTTCTTCCTGGGGGCATGGTCGAGCACAAAACTACCCCTGGTAATATACGAGAGCGCTTCGCTGGGATTAAGGTTTACTCTCATCCATATTACAGTGAGTATTGCGGGCTTTCTTTCGGCTGCATTTTTTATAGAGAAAATGATACCTGCCCGATCCAGGGAATTAATTTATGAAAAGACCCGAAGCCAGGAGGTCTGAGTTCGAAGGGACGAACGTATTTATAAAAATCAAAATCTGCCCATAAAAAGTTTAAAAATTTCCATTAAAGGATAATTATAACCGGCAGTTTTTTTTAAAAGCGCTGCCAGCGGCAGAATATGGCTTCAGCCAAATCCACAATAGCGTACAGAATCAGTCCCAGCAGACTCATACCGATAATGCCGGCAAACATTTCGGCGTAATCCATCCTGCTCCAGGCATCCATAATGAAATAACCCAATCCTTCTGTGGTGGCGAAGGATTCTACAAAGAAGAGGACGGCAATGGCAGTACCCAGGCTGATTCTTAAAGAGGTAATGATTTTAGGCAGGCTGGCCGGGAAAATCACGTGGCGAAAAATTTGCCACCTGCCGGCGCCCAGTGAACGCATGGAGTAGATATTTTGCCGGGGCACCCCTTTGGCGGCATCGCGGGCCGTGACGAGAATCTGGAAAAAGACGATTAGCCAGATCATAAATATTTTTGACTGGTCGCCCAAACCCAATATTAAAAAGACAATAGGGAGTAGGACTATTTTGGGAATTGGGTAAACGATGTAGACCACCGGAGCGAAAAGGCGATCCAGTTTTTCAACGCGTCCCAGCAGAAGGCCCAAAGGAACTGCAGCCAGTAACGCCAGAGCAAGACTGGCGAAGACCCGGTAGGCGCTTACATAAAAGTGAGACCATAAACGCCCGGTAAAGACCTGAACAAAGGTGCGCAGGGCCTGGTAAGGTGTGGGCAATATACTGCTGTGCAGGACCAGGGCCAGTAGATGCCAACAGAGCAGAATGAAGATAAGAGCGACCAGCAATTCCGTAATTCTGGTCACTATAGCCTTCGTTTTCATATTGCGCCCACCCCCAGCATCCTGCGCAAATTATTGCACTGGGTATGAAAATGCTGAGACTGGCGAAAATTCTTGCTGCCGGAACCGGCGTTCTCGACCAGGGAAACTATACGACCTGGCCGGTCAGACATTACCGCAATATAGTCGCCCAGGTAGGCGGCTTCATCAATGCTGTGTGTAACCAACACTAATGTAAACCCGTGTCTCTGCCATATATCAAGAAGGAAGTCCTGCAGGTTTTCCCGGGTTAATGCATCAAGGGATGAAAGGGGTTCATCCATCAGCAGCAAATCAGGCTGCAGGGCCAATGCCCGGGCAATAGCCACCCGCTGTCGCTGACCACCGCTCAACTGCGTAGGGTAGTGGTGGGCAAATTCCCCAAGACCCAGTTGTTCCAGAATCGGTCCCACAATTTTGCGCTGCTCCGATGGAGCAACCCCTCTTATTTCCAGGCCCAGGCAAGCGTTCTGCCATACGGTCTTCCAGGGGAAAAGGCCGTAGTCCTGCAAAATTAGGGCTGTTTCCTGCCGCGGACCGGTAATCTTCTGCCCGGATATATAAATTTCTCCGGAAGTCGGCCGGTACAGTCCGGCGATTAAAAAGAGCAGGGAACTTTTCCCGCAGCCGGAAGGGCCGATTATGGCCAACCGGGAGCCTGTCTTGATTTCCAGGCTGACATTCTGCAGTGCCTGCACAGAAGTATTTGCTTGGTTATAGGTAAGACTCACGTTTTCCAGTCTGATCATGGCAAAAACTCCACCGATTACTTGAGTAAACTCACGTCGACCATTTCATCGTAACTGTATTTTTTGTCCAGTAATTTCTTGCCCACCATCCAGTTCAGGACTCTGTCAATATCTTCTTTTGACGGGACAGTCGGTTTGGAAAAAGTCGGTGATTTATAGGTGTCTTTGATTGGGTCGGGAATTTTGGCCTTTTCGATCAGCAGCGAACGGTATTTATCCGGATTTCTGGTTAAATTCCGTGCCGCTTCGCTGTACACCTGCACAAGTTTCTTGATGGCGGCCCGTTTTTTATCGATCGCATCTTTCCTAAACAGCAAAACTACCTGTGAAACATTGGTTTTTATCTTGGTATCGTCAATGATTACCTGCGCTCCCTGTTTTTCTGCCAAACTGGCCAGCGGGTCAGGCAGCAGGGCGGCTTTGACCTGATTGTTGGTCAGCATTTGCAAGCGGATAGGCATTTTGGGTACGCTGATTTTTTTGATTTCTGCAGGGGCGAAACCGGCGCCCAGCAACAATTGGTCTGTGATATATTCTATAATGGTATTTTCCGATACGGCAATGGGCACATTTTTTAATTCTTCGACCCTGGTAATATTTGATCCGGGAGCTGCCAGGAGGACAAACCGTCCTTCCTGCGGAGTGGCGCCCAGGGTAATAGACGAAATGCGCACATCGGTGCCGCCTTTTTTAAGCAATGCTGCTGCCACCAGGTCGGCAGCTTCACCGTCTATCTGGCCTGCCTGTAAGGCTGCATCCCGCTCTGCAGCGCTTTGGAAGGGTATCAGTTTAACCTTTAAGCCGGCCTTTTCAAAGGCGCCTTCCTGTTCGGCAATAAAAAAAGGCAGGTTATCTTCTATAAAAAGTACGCCTATGTTGAGGGGCTGGTTTAAAGTATTTTCGGCAGTTGATTTGGGGGTTGTCGCTTTTTGACAGCCGGTCAGGCCTGTGAAGGCTGTTAAACAGACTAAAATAGAGATAACAAATTTTTTCAAGTTGTTCTCCTCCTTTTTGCGACTTCCTTTTTGGGCCTTTTCGTCACCTGTACCTTTTTCGACAGAGGTACAGCGATTCCTGCTTTTCCGGGAAAAAGTAAAGGAATCCCCGGAACCGGTGGCGAATTAATTTTTATTCTGCACCTTTGTGTTCAATTTAAACATTTCTGCTGTAAGGAGTGTCCGGTTTGTCACTGCGTTTTATCATCGGTCGGGCGGGAACGGGAAAAACGCAATACTGCCTTGAAAATATCAGGCTGGCTCTGGAAAAAGAGCCCATGGGCAGCCCCATTATTTTTCTCGTCCCAGAACAGGCCACTTTTCAAATGGAATATGCCCTTGCCCATAATTACGGTTTGGGCGGGATTATCCGGGCCCAGGTTTTAAGTTTCCGCCGGCTGGCCTGGCGGGTACTGCAGGAAACGGGCGGCGCCGCCCGGGTGCCTATCGGTGAGTTGGGCAAGAGAATGGTATTACGCCGTCTCTTGGACCACCACCGGGGTGAACTGCGGGTTTTTGCGCGGAGCGCGGACAGGCCCGGGTTTGCCGATGCCCTGGCGAGGTCCATCGGAGAAATGAAAGTCTATCGGGTGGGTCCCGGGGATTTGGCTCTGGCGGCGGAAAAAACCGACGAGACACCGGGATTATTGAATGCCAAGTTACAGGATCTGGCCTTAATTTATAGAGAATTTGACGCTTTTTTGGCCGGCTGTTATACGGATCCCGATGACTACTTGACGCTCTTGGCTGAGAAACTCGACGGTTCCTCTATTCTTGAGGGGGCGGAGGTGTGGGTGGACGGATTTACCGGGTTCACTCCCCAGGAGCATTATGTTATTGAAAAAATCCTCGGTAAAGCTGAAAAGGTGCATGTGACTTTGTGCCTTGAGCCTAAAGATACCGGGCGGGAACTGCAAGAGCAGGACCTTTTTTATCCTACCTGGGAAACTTTCCGGGAAATTACCGACCGTGCGCAAAAAAACGGGGTAAAAATTGAACCGCCTGTATTGTTGGATGCGGCCATACCCTTTCGGTTTCAAAACAGTGACAGTCTAGCTCATTTGGAACGGTGTTATTTCCGGCATCCGACGGAAACGGCCGGAGCAGGGGAAGGGATCGAGCTGGCTGCGGCTGTCAACAGACGGGCAGAGGTGGAGGCGGTAGCCCGGAAAATTGTTTACCTTTGCAGGGAGCAAAATTATCGCTGGCGGGACATTGGTATCCTGCTTCGGGATCTGGGTCCCTATCGGGACCTGATTGCCGACGTATTTCAGGATTACGACATCCCCTTTTTTATGGACTGCAAGCGGAATATGCTACATCATCCACTGGTGGAACTGATCAGGTCAGCCGTGGAAACGGTGATTAAGGACTGGTCCTACGAGCCGCTTTTCCGGTGTTTGAAAACGGATTTGCTGCCGGTAAGTCGGGAGGATGCCGATTTACTGGAGAACTATGTTCTGGCCCACGGAATCAGGGGCTATGCCAGGTGGGCTTCCGGCCCCTGGCATTACCTGCGGCAATTTACCCTGGGAGAAGATGCGGAACCGGTGCCGGAAGAAAAAGCTGAACTGGCGGCTGTAAACCGGGGGAGGCTACAGGTAGTCAGCAGTTTGGGCCTTTTCACGGAAAAGCTAAGGCAGGCGGGAAATATTGCGGAAATTACTGCCGCCGTATATACCCTTTTGGAAGACCTGCATGTGCCGGAAATTTTACATAAGTGGGCGCGGGAAGCAGAATTGGCCGGCCGGCTTGAGCAGGCCCGGGAACATTTGCAGGTATGGGGCGGTATTACGAGCCTTTTTGACGAAATGGTAGAAGCCATTGGCGAAGAATCTGTTTCCCTGGAAGATTACCTGGCCGTACTGGAAGCAGGGTTGGAGAGTCTGCGCCTCGGGCTTATTCCACCGGGGTTGGACCAGGTGGTTGTGGGGACGATGGATAGGACGCGCAGCGCCAATACCCGGGCTTTGTTCATCCTGGGCGCCAATGAAGGGGCGCTGCCTGCGCGCCAGGCGGACGACGGTATATTTAATGATTCAGAAAGAGAGAGGCTGGCCGAGGCAGGAGTGGTTTTGGCTGCCGGGGGCAGGCGCAAAGCTTTTGACGAACAGTATTTGATTTATATGGCTTTAACCAGGGCCAGTGAAAAGTTATGGCTGAGTTTTCCCCTGGCGGACGAGGAAGGCCGGGCGCTGACTCCCTCGCCGGTAATCAGGCGGATTAAGGAGCTTTTCCCCGGCCTTAATGAAACCTTTTACCAGGTTGACAAGCTGCCGGACGGGACAGCAGGCGGGTTAGAATATTTTATCCACCCTCAGCGGGTATTGGCTGATTTGGCTGTCCAATTGCGGGAGTTAAAAGCGGGGCGGGCCATCGATCCTGTTTGGTGGGATGTCTACAACTGGTTTAACGGCAGCGCCGACGGGAGGGGCCGGTTGGCTAAGGTTCTACGCGGGGTTTTCCATACCAACACGGAAAAAAGAATCTCCCCTGAAGTGAGCAGGGCTCTCTATGGCCAGCCTCTAAAGGCCAGTGTTTCCAGGATAGAAAAATTCAAGGCATGTCCTTTTGCCCATTTTGCCGGTTACGGTCTGAGATTAAAGGAGCGACTGCTGTTTCGGCTGGCTGCTCCTGATATGGGAGAATTTTTTCATGCTGCCCTGAAGCTTTTTAATGACCGGCTGGCCGAAAGAGGGGTAGACTGGGCACAACTGAGCCGTGAAGATTGTGGCGACCTGGCGACACAAGTTGTGGAAGAACTGGCGCCTCAGTTGCAAAGTGAAATTCTGTTAAGCACTGCCAGGTACAGGTATTTGACGGGCAAACTAAAACGTTCGGTAAACAGGGCAGCCGTTATCCTCGCTGAACATGCCCGCCGCAGTATCTTCCGCCCGGTGGGAGTAGAGCTGAGTTTTGGCGCCGGCGGAGAACTCCCTCCGGTAACCGTTGAACTTGCCGGGGGCGGCACACTGCACCTGGTAGGTAGGATTGACCGGTTAGATGTGGCCAGGACGGAAGAGGCCGATTACCTGCGCGTGATCGATTATAAATCCAGTGATAACCGACTCAGCCTGGCTGAGATTTATTACGGGCTAAGATTGCAGCTTCTTACGTACCTGCACGTGGCCCTGACCCACAGCGCCCGCCTCGTTGGCCGGCCCGGTTTACCAGGGGCGGTGTTGTACTTTACCGTAAAGGAACCGGTTATAAGGAGCGCCGGTCCCATGTCCCCCGATCAGGTGGAAAAGGAAATTATGAAAAAGCTGAAAATGCAGGGTTTTTTGCTGGGTGACCCGGAGGTAGTCAGGATGATGGATAACCGGATAGAAACGGGGTACTCCGAATTGTTCCCCGTGGCCATTAACAGGGAAGGTAATTTTTATGCTACCTCGTCTGTCGCTTCCCTGGAGCAGTTTACGGCTTTACGCTGCTACCTGGAACAGGTATTCGCCGAAACGGGCGGTGAAATTCTAAACGGCGTTGTGGCAGTAAACCCCTACAAGTACAAAAACATTTCGGCCTGTGTATTTTGCCCTTTTAAGCCCGTGTGCCAGTTTGATTTACTTTTGGCCGAGAACCGTTACCGGGCGCTGTCCCATCTGGATGATAACGAAGTATGGGCCCGGCTCCTTAGAAAGGGGGACCAATAGTTGGGTGGTACAAAATGGACCAATGAACAGATAACTGCTATTACCACGCGGAACTGCAACCTGTTGGTTTCGGCAGCGGCGGGGGCCGGAAAAACGGCCGTACTGGTAGAGAGAATCATCAGGCGGATAGTGGACCCGATAGACCCTGTTGATGTGGACCGCCTGTTGATAGTCACTTTCACTAAGGCGGCGGCCAATGAAATGCGGGAAAGAATAGGCCTGGCTATTGCGCGGGAATTAGACAACAACCCTGCATCGCTCCACCTGAACAGGCAGGCGACCCTGTTGAGCAGGGCCTTTATCACTACTCTCCATTCCTTTTGCCTGGATGTGGTAAGACAGTATTTTTACCGTTTGGAACTGGACCCTGCCTTCCGGGTCGCTGACGATGCAGAAGCGGCCCTCATGCTGATGGAAACGCTGGAAGACCTTTTCGAAGAACTCTACAGCAGCGGGGATGAAGAGTTTTTGGCTTTAGTGGATGCCTATGGGGGAGAACGGGATGACTCCAGGCTGCACCAGTTAATTTTGGATGTTTACAGGTTTGCTGTCAGCAACCCCTGGCCGGAATATTGGCTGGACAAACTGGAAGCTGCTTACAAACCCGATTCTATTAGTTCCTTCGAGCAACAGCCTTGGGTGCAGATTCTGCTGCAGTGGGCAGAACTCCAGCTTTCCGGGTGCCTGGTCAAACTCAAAGAGGCGGAAAAGCTGGCCCTCAGGCCCGGTGGGCCGGCGGCATATCTGGACAACCTGCGGGATGACATGGTGGTTGTCCACGACCTGCTGGCTGCCGCCCGTTCATGGGACGGTCTGCACCGGGCCTTACAGGATCTACAGTTTGGCAAGCTGAAGGCCTGCCGGAATAAGGACATCGACGAGACCCTTAAGGAAAGAACAAAGAAGCTGCGGGAAGAAGCAAAAAAGACTATTGCTTCCCTGAGCAGGGATTTGTTTGCCCGGCCGCTTGGCGAGCACGTGGCAGACCTGGAAAGGACCGCGCCTTATGTCAGAACCGTTGCCGGGCTGGTAAGAGCTTTTATGGAGCGGTACAGGGAGATGAAGACTGCCCGCGGGTTGGTAGATTTCTCTGATTTGGAACACTACTGTCTAAAGGTATTGCTGGACGAAAAATCAACGCCCCAGAAGCCAATGCCATCCCCAGTTGCTCTTGAGCTCAGGGAATACTTTGCGGAAGTGCTGGTGGACGAGTACCAGGACATAAATGCCGTTCAGGAAACCATTTTGCACCTGGTATCAAGGCAGGGCGAAGACGCCGAAAGGCCAAACCTGTTCATGGTGGGAGATGTCAAGCAAAGTATATACCGTTTCCGTTTGGCGGAACCTTCCCTGTTTATGAGCAAGTACCTGGCTTATCCCCGTACGGCGGGAGAGGCCTGCCGGGCTGTCGACCTGACCAAAAACTTCCGCAGCCGCCGGGAAGTGATTGACGCGGTAAACTATATTTTCCGCCAGATCATGACACCGCGGCTGGGAGAACTGATATATGATAATAAAGCTGAATTGCATTGTGGCGCTCTTTATGCCGATGTCCCCGGAGGGGGACCCCCTGCCGGAGGCCCGGTGGAACTCCATTTATTGGAGAAGAAGGTGGATATAGGCGCGCCCGGCGGCGAAGATAATGAACAACCGGATGCGATCGATGCGGGGGATGATGCGAGTAATACCGATGATGACCTGGCAGAACTGGATGCTACCCAACGGGAAGCCCGCCTGGTTGCCAGAAGGATTAAAGAACTGGTTAGCGGTACAGCGGAAAGGCCTGGGCCCCAGCTCCAGGTTTTTGATAAAACCACAGGCGGTTATCACCCTGTCAGGTACCGGGATATTGTCATTCTTATGAGGGCCACCCGGGGAGCCGCCAATATATTTGTGGAAGAGCTGCGGGGCGCCGGTATACCTGTTTATGCGGACCTGGATACGGGGTACTTTGCTGCTACTGAAATTGAAATTGTCATGTCCCTGTTAAAGATAATAGATAACCCCCGCCAGGATATACCGCTGGCTGCTGTGCTGAGGTCGCCTATTGTAGGTCTTACCGCGGAAGAATTGGCCCTTGTCCGGCTCTGCGCCCCTTCCCGAAACAGCCGGTTTTATGATGCTGTACAGGCTGCGGCAGCAGACGGCCCTGTGCCTGAACCTGTCAAAACTAGGTTGCAGGCCTTTCTAACCTCCCTCGAGCAGTGGCGTACCATGGCCCGGCAGGGTTCACTGGCAGGGTTGGTCTGGCGCCTGTACAATGAAACCGGTTATTACACCTACGTTGGCGGAATGCCAGGCGGCATGCAGCGGCAGGCCAACTTGCGGGCCTTATATGACCGGGCGCGGCAATATGAGGCCACTGCCTACCGGGGCCTGTTTCGTTTCCTGCGATTTATCGAGCGGTTTCAGGACCTGGGTAACGATTTGGGAACAGCCAGGGCATTGGGTGAAAACGAAGATGTGGTAAGGATAATGAGTATCCACAAGAGCAAAGGCCTGGAGTTTCCTGTGGTTATTGTGGCCGGCCTGGGCAAGCAGTTTAATACCGTTGACCTGAGGCAAAATGTGGTCCTGCATAAAGAACTGGGCATCGGGCTGCCTGTCATGGAGCCGGAGTTGCCTCTTACCTATCCGTCACTGGTACAGTCCGCCATCAGGAAAAAGAACCAGATGGAAATGCTGGCGGAAGAAATGCGCGTTTTGTATGTGGCTCTCACCAGGGCCAGGGAGAAGCTGATTCTGATTGGGTCAGCGGCGGAACTGGAAAAATGTGCGGCCCAATGGTGCCAAAATATGCTACATAAGGAGTGGCCTCTCCCCGATGTTAGCCTGGCAGGCGCTAAGAGTTTTCTGGACTGGATCTGCCCTGCCGTGGCCCGGCACAGGGAAGGACAGTCCATCAGGGACCTGGCCGGGTGTGATGAGGCGCCTGCAGGAGAGCCGGCGGAAGACAGGTCCCTTTGGAGTGTGCGTGTTTGGCGGCCGGGAGAATGTCTTGTACCACAGCCTGAAGAGCCCGCCGATTACGAAGAACTGTTGGAAAAGGTCAGGAAAATGGAACCCGTGGATATTACCGCCGGGCAGACAAAGGTTATCAGCGAAGCCCTGAGCTGGAAGTATCCTTTTGCTCTTACCGTGGTTAAACCTTCCAAGGCGGCTGTAACAGAAATAAAAAACTCTTTCGCAGGGATGGAGATGGATGAAGCGCACGGCAGCCATCCTGCCGGGGAATTAGCAGTTTTGCGCAAATTTAATTTCATCAGGCCCAGGTTTTATCAAAATAAGAAGGGTCTGACGGCCGCCGAACGGGGTTCGGCTATGCATCTGGTGATGCAGCATTTAGACTTCAGGGGGGATTTGACAGAACAAGGCATTGCCCGACAACTGGCCCACATGCAGGCCAGGGAATTGCTTACCGCGGAGCAGGCCAAGGCGATCAACCCAAAAGATATAGCGGGTTTCTTTAATTCGGAAATCGGGCGCCGCATGTTACGGGCGGACGAAATATACCGGGAACTTCCCTTTACTGTCACACTGCCGGCAGAAGTTATCTACAGCGACCTGCCTGCCGGTTGTGGGGAAGCGGTACTGGTGCAGGGGGTTATTGACTGCCTGCTGAAAGAGGGCGACGGTTTTGTTTTACTGGATTATAAAACAGACCGGCTCCCGGTGGAGAAAAACAGCCCCCCTGCGGGAGATGTCCTTCAGGTATTGGCTGATAAGTACAGGGGCCAGTTAAATATTTATGCCATGGCTGTTGAGCGTATATTGCAAAAACCGGTTCGGGCCAAATACATATATCTGTTTGCGGTGGGAAAGGCAGTAGAAATTGTTTGAAAAAAGGGTGATGATTTTTGGCCAAGGTCAGTTTTATCCATGCCAGCGATATTCACCTGGGGCACCGACAGTTTAACCTGGAACAGCGTTTCCAGGATTTCGGATTGGCTTTCAAGCAGGTGGTGGATACGGCTCTGGCAAGGAAGGTCGATTTTGTACTCATTGGAGGAGATTTTTTCCACAAAAGGGCTATCGATGCCGAGACTCTCAGACAAGCCATGGAATTACTGACGCCGCTCAAAGAAGCAGGAATTCCTGTCGTTGCCATTGAGGGTAACCACGACAAGGCTTTTTACCAGGAAAAAAGTTCCTGGCTCAACCTTTTAAATGCACTTGGCTACATAAAACTGCTGAAACCGGTTTATCGGGACGGTAAAGTAGCCCTTGCTGGGTGGGACCGGGAAGAAGGCGGCTGTATTTTGGAGGAACAGGGGATTAGAATCATCGGCCTGGGTTATCTTGGAGCTACAACGGCTCAACGACTGGAAGAAATTGCCGGTGAACTTGCTTTTTGGGCCGGTGATAAGGGGGAGAAGCCTTTTACCGTCTTACTTTTGCATGCCGCAGTTGACAGGATGTTGGGTCAGGACCTGGGAGGAGTGAAAAAAGAAATTCTGGACAGCTACAGGGGGCAGGTGGACTATATTGCCCTCGGCCATATACATGCCCGCCAGGAAATTGACGACTGGGTCTATAACCCCGGTTCCCTGGAAAACTGTCATATTGATGAGGCCAAAGAGGGCCGGGAAAAGGGTTTTTATTATGTAACCGTAAACGGGTTGGAGAAAAAGGTAGAATATATCCCTGCTTCACCGCGGAGGGTATGTATTTTACCCATAGATATTACGGGTTCCGCCAATCCGGCAGAGGTGCGGGAAAAGATATGGCAGGAGCTCAGGAAGGCGGAAGTTGAAAAGCTTGACGAACCCATAGTTCAGATAGTCCTTAAGGGCGAAATCGAATTTTCTTCCCTGGCCATAGATGTAGCAGCTTTAACGAAAGAAATCAGGGAGGGAACGCAAAGCCTATATGTGGAGGTGCAAAACCACGCCAACCTGCCGGCTGAAAACATGGAAGGCAAGGACCGCAGTATGATGACCAGGGCGGAAATTGAGCGGCAGGTACTAAAACAACTGGTCGGCAGGCAGCATCCCGCATACCGGCACTTTGCCGATGAACTGGTCGGTCTTGTAATAAAGGTGAAAGAAGCATCGTTAAATGGGGAGCCGGCCCGGGAACTGATTGCCGAGATTGAAAAGCTGGCCTGCGAATTGCCGGAAGAGGACCTTTCTGCCGATATGGTTGCCGCGGCCGGGGGAATACCTGCCGTGGAAGGAGGGGAAGGCGTTGAAGATTCGGAAAATCAGGCTGCAGAACATTAAGAGTTACGTGGACCAGGAGATAACCTTTAACGAAGGAGTGAACTTCATTTCCGGGATTAACGGGGCAGGTAAATCTACCATTATTGAGGCTATCGGGTTCGCTCTTTTTGACCACCACCCGGGGACAATCGGCGAATTCCTCCGCTACGGGACGAAAACGGGGACAATAACGGTGGAATTCTGCGGCATTGATGAGCGCGAATACAGGGTGGTCCGTAAACTGGGTACCAGTTCCCTCTGGACCGTGTTCGATCTGGAAAGTGGCGGCGAACTTGATCTCCACGGAACCAGGGATGTGAAAAACTGGCTGAAGGAGGCCATGGGAATTGACCAGGACATGGAACTGGAGCACCTGTTCCGGGATATAGTAGGGGTCCCCCAGGGCACCTTTGTGGCACCTTTCCTGGAAACTCCGTCTTTAAGAAAAAAGAAGTTTGATGCCATTCTGAAGGTGGAGCAGTACAGGGACGCTTACTTGAACACGCGGGCGGCCGCAAAGTTGCTGGATGAGCGGATGCGCGAGCAGGAAAAGGACCTGGCTGTCCTTGCTGCTGAAGTGCAGGATTATGATGCAGTCAAAGCCCAGGTCCAATCGGTGACGACAACAATCAGGGAGTTGGAGGAGACACTGCAACAGTTGGAAGGTGAAGTACAAAACCGGGCTCAAAAAGTAACGGAACTGGAACGGTTAAAGGAGAGGCTGGAGAAAACGGAGGCGAGTTTGCAGGCCCTGGCGGCGACCATTGAAGGGCTGGAACAGCGGGAAAAGGACCTGAGGGAAAATCTGGCGCAGGCTGCCCAGGCCTACCGGGTCGTCCGGAATGCAGCGCCGGGCTACAAGGCTTACCTGGAACTGCAGGAAAAGGCTAAGCTGCTGGAAAAGCAGAAGCGGGAAAAGGAAGGGCTGGAACAGGAAGTTAACAGGTTGAAGCAGACCATGGCTGCGCTGCAGGCAGCTATTGGGGCCAAAGAGAAAGAGGCGGCCGCCCGGGCCGCAGATTTGCAGGCCGAAGAGAAAGAGCTTAATAACCGGTTGGCGGAGAACGCCGCTCTACTGGCCAAAGCAAAGGAAAAATATCAAAGGATAATGGCGGGTCAGGAGGCGCTTCTGCGTTGGCGACAAAGCGAAGAGAAGCTGGCCGGGGCCTGTGCCGGCCTGCAGGATATTTACCGTGAAATAAACGCCAAAGGCCAACTGCTGGAGGGGAGCCTGGTCCAGGAGGAAGCCGCCATATTGGAGCGGTTGGAAGAGCTAACTCCTTTGGAGGCGGTCGCCGAACAACTGGAAGCCCGGGAAAAGGAACTAAACCGGTCCCGGGAAGAATGGGCTAAGCTTAAAGAAAGACTCCACAGTCTGCAGAAAGACAGCCAGCAGGCCGCTGACGGTTTGTGTCCGTTTTTAAAGAGCCCCTGCCAGAATGTAGCGGGTGACCTGAGAGGTTTTTTTGCCAGGCAGATTGCGGAAGTGCAGAAAGAACTTGATTCCTTAAAGGAGACCGGCCTCCGACTGGCCGATGAAGTTAAGGAAGCCAAAGCGGCCAGGGAAAAAGTACTGGTCCTACGCGCTGAGAAAAAAAGGTTGCAACAGATACAACAGCAGAAAGAGGCAATGACTGGAGAAATTGCCCAGTTGACACTCCGTTTTCGCCGGCCGGATTTTGCCGAATTGTTGGATGAATTGCGGAAGACCGGAGATTTGCCGTCAGATGAATTGGAAAAGTGCTGTAATCTTTGGAACAGGGAATGGCAGGACGAAAGGGACTTGGACACTGTGTTGGCTGCTGTTGAAGCTGTTTTAGAGCAGTCTGGGACACGGCGGGCAGCTAAGGAAAAGGATTTTAACGAGAGGCTGCAGGAGGCTTCCAATACTCTCACCCGGTATTCCACGGAAAAGGAAAACATTATCCGGGCCCTTGACCAGGTACAGGCCAAAAAGAAACTGTTGGCAGACGACCTGGCTGCCCTGGAACAAGAGAAGAAAAAATTGTCAGATATGGAAGCTCGGGTTGGGGAGACAGCCGGGAAAGCCGCCGCATTCAAGGGGGTGGAGGAGGCCCTGGAAAATACCCGGACGGCCCAGGAACAGCGCCGCCGGGATTATGAACTGTACATGGAAAACCGGGCGACAGCCGCCAAAAAAGACAGCCTGGAGCGGGAACTGCAAAAATTATCCGGTGAAATAGCGAACAAGAAGGACCAATACATTAGGCTACAGGAAGAAAAACAACAGCTTGTCAAAAGTTTTAACCCTACAGCCTATAATTTGGAAAAAGCTGAGTTGGACATGATAAAGCAGAAACATATTGCCCAGAACCAGATATTGCAGGAACGCAAAAATGACCTGCAGGAAGCAATCGAAAGGCTGGGTAGCCTGGAGAAAAAACTGGCCGCTATAAAGAAGCTGGAGGAAGACATGCGCCGGACACGCAAAACCCAACGGCTTCTGGAGGCCATTCGCGGTATCCTGAATAACGCCGGTGCGCCAATAGCCAAAGTTTACCTGGAAAACTTGTCCCAGGAAGCCAACGAAATTTACCGGCAGATTTCTTCCGAAAACGCCATGCTCGAATGGCGGAGTGATTACGACATCTGTTTGACGGACAACTTCCAGGGCAGGGAACGGGTGCGCATTTTTAAGCAGTTTTCCGGCGGGGAACAGATGACGGCTGCGCTGGCAGTAAGGTTAGCGCTACTCAAACAGCAGTCGCAGGTGCGGATAGGTTTCTTTGATGAGCCGACGGCCAACCTGGATACCGACCGGCGGTTGAACCTGGCCGATACCATTCCCAGGGTCACAGGAGATTTTGACCAGTTGTTTATTATCAGTCACGATGATACCTTTGATTCCATGACCGATAACATCATCCAGATAAAAAAAGACACTGAAGCGGGATCAATGTTGGAATAGCTTCGGAAAAACGGTTGTTTCACCATTACAGGGCACAGGGAATAATTCTCAAAATGCGAAAGTCCAGTTAATACTCTTTATGTTAAGTGAATTTTGTATTATATTAAAATAGGGTTAGGTGTAAACAAGCGCTACTGGGAGGAACCTTAATTGACAAAGAAGAATTCCTTCATCTACATAATTATTGTTTTCTTGCTGCCGGTTTTGGTTGCTGCCGGATGCGGAAGCAAAGAATCTTCTATGGGTACGGTAGTTGCCGATGGAATTCCTCCGGAGATTGCCAAGGTTGCCGTAGGAGTACTTGATGCCTATATGTCCGCCGATTGGGCGGCCTTATATGATTATATTCATGTTGATATTCAGGGCACGGTAACTAAAGAAGATTTCATACGACTGCGCACAGAGGCCAGAAATCGTATAAAATTAAAATATCAAGGTTACAGGATTGAAAAATTAAAATTTATAAAAACATGGCGAGACCCGGCGAATCAGGAACTGCTTTTTAACAATGTAGCTGAAATAACCTACACTGTAACTGTTGAAGGCTCTAAAGGAATACAGGAAATTAAGAGCAACCTTTATCTGGCCAAAGGCCCTGATGGAAAATGGGCTTATCTCTGGCCAAAAAATTGAGGGGGATATAGTATGCATCGTAAGATACTTATATTTTTTGTAATAATGGTGTTGTTTTTCGGGGTAATGGGATGCGGTCGAAAGGGACCGGCGGCCAAGGTTAGCCCTCCAAAGCCTAACATAGCTCCTGACATAGCTGAAATAGCCACCCAGGTTTTGACCAGCACTGAGCAGGAAGATTGGGACAAGCTTTATGGGTATCTGCACCCTGATATTCAGGCTTTAATAACAAAGGAGCAATTTGCTAAACAGATGGCGGAAAAGAAAAGCCATATGAAGATTAAGTATGAGAACTTTGCCCTGGTAAAAGTAAAGATGCTCCCCGAGTGGCAGGACCCCTTTGAGTCAAAAATGCCATACAGGAATGTGGCGGAAGTCTACTATACTGTGAAAGTGGATACGCCCAAAGGAGAGAAAGAGATAACCAATACCCTGCACTTGGTGAAGGTCAACGGTGACTGGAAATATCTCTGGTCAAGGATATAACAGGATACCGGGGATTGATGAAGTGAACCGGATATAACAGAGGTCGTAACGCGGAAAGTTACGGCCTTTTTTGGCATAAAAAGCTAAGCTTTACCCGGAAGGTCTTGGCGAAGCCTACCTTTTTAAAGCATGTTAGTAAGGCAAGTGAATATTTGCTTCAATTAATTACAGGCAATAAAGCAGGAACCCTGTTAATTTGGTTATAATAATTCTATTATGGTATTAGAAAACTGTTATATGGAGGAGCAAGATGATACCCATTCGTGACAGCATTCGACCGCGGACCTTTCCTATTGCCAATGTTACTTTGATAATTGTAAACATACTGATATTCATTCACGAACTTAGTATGGGGCCGCGGGAACTAACTCTTTATTTCTACAGGTACGGAGTCGTACCGAAAATTGCCACAGCCAGCTTTTTGACAGGGAATTTTTCTCCGGAAGTCTTGATACCTTTTTTTACCACCATGTTCCTGCATGGCGGTTGGCTGCATGTTTTAAGCAATATGCTTTTTCTCTGGGTTTTTGGCGATAATATCGAAGACCGGTTAGGGCATTTTCGGTATTTGATTTTTTACCTGCTGGTGGGAATTGCGGGAAGCATAGGCCAGGTCCTGGCCAATCCCCTGGCGGAAGAACCGCTGGTTGGCGCCAGCGGCGCCATAGCCGGGGTTTTGGGGGCTTACTTTGTCTGTTTTCCCAGGTCCAGGATAGTTACCCTGATTCCTATTTTCTTTTTCTTTACTTTTGTGGAAATTCCGGCTTTGATATTTTTAATCCTCTGGTTTCTGATTCAGGCTTTTAACGGGTTGGCCTCAATCGGGGCGCCCGGTAATGTGGTGGCCTGGTGGGCTCACATAGGAGGTTTCATTGCCGGCATGATTCTTATCAGGCTGTTCCCCAAAAGAGCTCGCGCCTATCGCTAGATTTTTGAATTGACGTGCGAACGTTTGTTCTGTATAATTTTGTTAGGGAATCACCGGAGGTGTGGCGGGCCTTGGATACTTTGGAAAAAATGAGGATACTGGGAGGAGCGGCCAAATACGATGTTTGTGCTGCGACTGGGTGCAGTTCCGGCCACAGCAAAGGCTTTCAGGGAGCCATACGCAATGTGGTATGCCATAGTTTCCTGCCCGATGGAAGATGTGTTTCCTTATTTCGGGTATTGATGACCAACGCCTGCCAAAAAGACTGCTTCTACTGTCCTAACCGGGTACAGCGGGATGTTCCTAGAACCGGTTTTCAGCCGGAAGAACTGGCCAAATTATTTATGGAATTTTATCGGCGCAATTATGTAGAAGGTCTTTTTTTAAGTTCAGGAGTTTCCTACCGGCCGGAAAAGACCATGGCTGATATGCTGAACACCGTGGAACTCCTGCGGTTTAAATATCAATACAAGGGGTATATCCATTTGAAAATTTTACCCGGTGCGACCTATGATTATGTGGAAAAAGCCACCGAGCTGGCTACCCGGGTATCCATAAACGTAGAAGCTCCTAATCAAAAGCGTTTAAAGAGTTTAAGCAAAACCAAGAATTTGAGTGATGATGTGCTTGTGAGAATGAAATGGGTTAACAAACTCATGGGTCGAAACAGGTTGCCAGCCGGCCAAACCACTCAATTTGTCGTGGGCGCGGCAGGAGAAAGTGATGCAGAAATACTGGGCAGCGTCAACAATTTGTACCGGAATTACGGTTTGCATAGGGCCTATTTCAGCGCTTTTCAACCGATCCCGGAAACCCCGCTGGAAGATATGGCGGCAACGCCTTTGCTGCGGGAACACAGGTTGTACCAGGCCGACATTCTGATGCGGCAATACCGCTTAACCTTTGAAGAACTGTCCTTTGATAAGAACGGAAATCTGCCGCTGGAGATGGACCCTAAGCTGGCAGTGGCTTTAAAAAATATAGACCGGTATCCATTGGAAGTAAACAAAGCTTCGTATTACGAATTGCTAAGGGTGCCCGGCATTGGCCATACTTCGGCCGGCAGAATTATTAAGGCCCGGAAGAGTTGCCGGATTACCGAGATAACCCAATTGAAACGAATGGGTGTGGTGGTGACAAGGGCGCTGCCTTTTTTGACTGTAAACGGCAAAATCTATAACAGCTTTAAACATGTAGAACAATTGGCCCTATGGAGTGATGAAGGTGTTGATTTATCGCGGGTTAACTCCCCGCTCCTTTTTGAAGGCAGCCTTGCTTCTGCGGTTAAATAAGGGAGTTTCGTTTCTGGCTGATGAAGCCGGTGCGGGAGATCAAGATTATACCCTGGAACAACTGGCCGATGAATACTGTAAAAAGTACGGCCGGGTCGATTGGCTTTACCGGCCCAGGCAGCTTAATCAGTTGGAAAAAATACTGCTTTATGCGGCCCGTTTTCGGTCTGCTGACAATAATTTTCTTATTTTTACAGTCATAAATCAGGCTTTGGAGCAGGGAATCGGCGTTGTACTGGGGAAATTAACACCTGAAGCGGCGCAACTGTACTCCAGGGCCAGGCAGGTCTGGGCCGAAATTCACCGGGTCAAGGGGTTTATCAGGTTCCACCCGGCAAAAAACCGGACCAAAACCCTAGTGGGCAGGGCGGAGTTCAGACACCGCATCGAAGATATATTGCTGCAGCATTTCCGGCGCCGTTATCCGAAGGAGACAGTGGTTATTATAAGAGGTTCAGAGGCCTATATTTTACTAAACAACCAGGTTAGGGTTTACCCATACAGTCAATTGGGGTTGGAATTTGATGAACATGAATTCGACTCTTTCTGGGATGTTTATTATGATTCGCAGACGGTGGAAGGCCGCCTGAACAAGAAATTAGCCAGGAAGCACGTCCCGAAAAAACTTTGGTCCTGGGTGCCCGAAGGAAATAAGCTAAAATAAACAGGGGCCCGTTATCTTGAATTTCGAGAAGCTTTGGCCAGGGTAAAAGCGCTTTTGCAGCTGCATGTATTCAAATCCAAACCGAAATACCTGGGGCCGGTTATCCCCATTTGTAAATTTCTCATTTTCAGGAGGTTTTTTAGTCTGTATCATCCAATATAATATTATATAAAATTGAATTAAGGAGTGGTTGAAATGGCGGAGTACAGGGTTGTTGAGGTAGCTCGGCTGGACGATTGTGGTGATCTTGGGGAAAGGGAGTCCCAGATCAAGGAGTTCGAGACCACGTTGAACGAATTTTGCTCGGTAGGGTGGGATATCGTTTCCACTAAGCTCTTGTATACCGACAACGGCTCCGTGCGAAGAGCGCTAATCGTGCTGGCCAGGTAACCTCGCAGCCTCAGCTATTGTACTAAAAGCCGCACCTTGTATTAACTACACTCCTTCCAATTAACACTGCTCTAATTCATTTGGAAAATTAAATAGGGTAAAAAACTTAATAATTAAAAGGAAAGAGAGCCTTAATGGCTCTCTTTTTCCGAAGATGCTGTCAGTGCGCCCACGGGGCATACCTTGACGCATTCACCGCACTGGGTGCAGCGGGATTCGGCCAGTTTTACCTCCCCAAAAGTTGAGACCTTTCGGTCCATACCCCGCTTGATAAAACCGATGGCGCCTACCTTGACTTTATTCCTATCTACCCAAACGCACTGCCCGCAAAGAACGCAGCGGGAAGGATCGAAACTGAACGATTGGGGACTGTCATCCACAGGCGTTTCCTTTACAAGGCTTCTTAACCGGGTAAGCTTAAGTTTTAGTCCCCGTTCTTTGGCCATTTTTTGTAAAGCACACTTACCGTTTTTGGCACATTTGGCACAACCTAAACGGTGATTGGACAGCAGCAGTTCGAAACCTGTCCGGACTAATCTGTCTACCCGTGGGCTGCGTGTCCTGACTACCATGCCTTCTTTTACAGATAGGGTACACGACGTAACCGGATTAGGCATTCCTTCGACCTCTACGAAACAAAGCCGGCAACTGGCCTCGGGACGTTCAGCTTCCTTAACGCCGCAGAGATGCGGTATATAAATGCCGTTTTCCAGCGCTGCCCAAAGGAGTTTTTCGCCTTCGGTAACCGAAATTTGTTTATCATCGATTGTTATTGTTACCGTTTTACTCATGGTTGCCACCCCCTTCTACCGCAACAGGCGGTGATACTTTCACGACTGCCTGGTACAAGGGTAGGCAGGTAACCAAACAGTTATCGCACTTGACGCATTTATCCTGGTGAATGTCTTTTAGCATGTCGGGCTTGGTGTAAACGGCTTCAACAGGACAACTGCCTACGCAGGCATCACACAGTTTACTGCACTTTGCGGGGTCTATAATATAACTGATTAAGTCTTTGCACATGAGTGACGGGCACCGTTTTTCCTGAATATGGGCTTCGTATTCATGGCGGAAAAAGCGAATGGTGGTTAAAACCGGGTTGGGAGCAGTCTTACCCAGGCTGCATAAAGAACCTGCTTTGATATCTTCTCCCAGCTCTAAAAGTAAGTCTATATCTTCTGGCTTGCCCTGGCCTTTAGTGATATCTGTAAGGATTTCCAGCATCTGTTTGGTGCCCAGACGGCAGAAGGTACACTTACCACAGGATTCTTTTTGCGTAAATTCCAGGAAGTACCGGGCTATTTCCACCATGCAGTCGTCTTCACTTAACACAACCAGACCGCCTGACCCCATCATTGCTCCTGCCTGCTGTAAGGAATCAAAGTCTATTGGTAGGTCGAGTGAGGATTCGGGAAGGCAACCGCCTGATGGCCCGCCGATTTGCACGGCTTTGAAGGGTTTGTCATCTTTAATGCCGTTACCGACGTCATATATCAGGGTCCGTAATGTGGTACCCATCGGAACCTCGGCCAGACCAGTGCTGACAACCTTACCGGCCAGCGCAAAAACAGCGGTGCCGGGACTATCAGGGGTACCGATACTCTTAAACCAGTCAACACCTTTACGAATGATATGCGGAACGTAAGACAAGGTTTTGACGTTATTTATTACCGTAGGTTTTCCACGCAAACCGGAAACGGCAGGGAAAGGAGGCCGGTGGTTAGGGATCCCGGGTTTTCCTTCCATGGAGGCAATTAAGGCTGTTTCTTCTCCACAAACGAAAGCTCCCGAACCCTGGAAGATTTCTATGTCAAACCCGAAATCACTACCGAGAACAGAACTTCCCAGTATACCCTTTTCTCGCGCCTGTTCCAGAGCTGTGCGCAACCGTGTAATAGCCAGCGGGTATTCGGCTCTTACGTAAAAGTAACCTTTGGAGGCTCCAACGGCGAAGCCCGCAATCATTAAGCCTTCAATTACCTGATGCGGATTTGATTCCAGCAGGGCCCGGTCCATAAACGCCCCGGGGTCGCCTTCATCCGCGTTGCAGATTACGTATTTTTCGGGGCTTACAGCCTGGTGGCAGATTTCCCATTTTACTCCCGTTGGGAAGCCGGCGCCACCGCGGCCCCGCAGTTTGGCATCTTTTATTTCGGCCACCACTTCCGCGGGCTTCATAGACAGGGCTTTGGCCAGGGCACTGTAACCGTCACGGGCCAGGTATTGATTAATGTCTTCAGGATTAATCAGACCGCAATCGGCCAGAACAATTTTTTGTTCATAAACACCGCGCGGAAAATCTTCGAAAGTAGGGAACATGTCATTGGGTTCAAGGGCCGCCATGGCAAAATCAAAGCAAGGGTCGTCATTTTCCAGGTAATCTGTGACCAGGCGTTTGGCGATACCCTCATCGACAGAGCCGTAACATAGCGGTGGGAAGCCTGGCTTGTAAATAATGACCATGGGTTCGGCGTAGCAGTGTCCCATACAGCCTACTTCCATAACCTCTACATCCAATTGGCGGTTTTCAACTTCTTTCCGAAAAATATCGAGAACTTCCAAAGCTCCGGCTGCTCTCCCACATGTTGCTGTTCCAACAAGAACGCGGGCTTTTTCCTGCCACTTAGAAATATCCTGCAGGGCATCGTTTTTCAGGATTTCATAATTTTTTTCTACTGTAGCATTCATTGGCTCTCACCTGTTTCTTCCTGCTTTTGTTTTTCCTGCGATTTCTTTTCCATTTCAAAGCCCAGGAGAATACCATCGACACGTGTAGGCCTTACTTTTCCTTCAATTTTTTCATCAATAACAACCACGGGGGCCAGGGCGCAGCAGCCAACGCAGGCTACCCGTTCCAGGCTGAATTCGCGGTCCGGTGTGGTTTCTCCTTCTTTAATGTTTAAACGGCGGGCAAAAGAGTCCATAATGATATGGCCGCCCGTCATATGGCAGGCCGTGCCCATACATACTTTAATCTGGTGCTTACCGGGCGGGTTCAACCGGAACTGGTTGTAAAAGGTGGTGACTCCGTAGATTTCTACTTCGGGAATATCGAGTGCTTCAGATATTTGCTGCATTGCCTGTTTTGGTACGTATCCCAGATTGTGCTGTACTTCCTGGAGAATGGGCAGCAATTTTTCTCGGTCAGCATTATTCTTTTGCAGCGCTTTCTCCGTGACCGAGCGAATTTCCGTCAATTCCTGTTCTGAAAGCTGAATACCCATACGTTATCCTCTCCCTCCTTAAAAAATGGCTGGCAACCTGCTAAAATACGAAACTTCCCCAAATTATCGCAAAATTCTGCTCATTTCCACAACTCTATTTTAAACTAAAACTTTAAATAGGACAACAAAAAAACTAAAAATAATATATACGGAGTATTTAATAGGATATAAATTTATCTTATATATTATGGAAAAAAAGGAGCCTTAACTTGAAAGTCAACCGGCCAATTACTGCTAAGTATTTAAGAAAATGAAATGAAAAAGGGATTTTGTTTGTCACCGGCAGGACGACAAAGTATAATGGTTAAAGGAAAATAATAGGAGGAAGCATTGGTATGACTAATATGGCGGATAAGATCAAGGGTTGTCTTTTTGGCGTTGCGTGTGGGGATGCTTTGGGAGCGACTTTGGAATTTATGAGCCGGGAAGAAATCAGGAAGAAATACGGACGTTTGACGGAACTTACCGGCGGTGGGCCCTGGCGGCTTAAACCGGGTGAAGTCACCGATGACACTAAAATGACTGTTGCTGTCGCCCGGGGCATTGTCAGTAACCCTGTTGACCCACTACCTTGTATTCGGGAAGAATTTATCAAGTGGTATCAGACGGATCCGCCAGATATCGGGACCACGACGAAGATTGCTTTAAACCTTCTCACCGAAGGTTTGACCTGGGAAGAAACGGCCGGGCGGGTCATGGAAATCAGAGGCGAGCATGCGGCCGGCAACGGTTCTTTGATGCGTACTGCGCCCGTTGCATTGGCGTACCTTGATGAACAATTATTAAGGGACATGGCCCGTATGCAGTCTATGCTTACCCACCCCCATCCTGATGCCTTATTTGCCTGTGAATTATATTGTTTAATTTTGCGGGAGATTCTCACCGGTTCGGGGATAAATAGCGCTATTTGGAGTATGCTGGAGCGTGAGGACAGGGAAGATACCTACCATAGCTTTCTGCAAAATGCCGGGGAATCGGAGATTGACAGCGGCGGTTATGTGGTCAGCACGCTTCGCACAAGTCTGTGGTGCCTACTCAGGACCAGCAATTTTGAGGAAGCTGTGGTTAAAGCCGTCAATTTTGGGGATGATGCGGATACTTGCGGGGCGGTAACAGGGGGCCTGGCAGGAGCGTATTACGGATACAAAGGTATTCCGGACAGGTGGAAGGAAGCCATAGTTTGCAGGGACGAATTATCGCAGTTGGCACAGGAACTACATAGAATAAGAAGTTAAGAAGGCATAAGGGGCCAACTTAAATCGGCTTTTCCAAATAAAAGCAATGTAAGCCGGGACTTTAAAATATTTAGAAAGCAGCATGATAAAAGCAGGAGAATTTCCTGCTTTTTTTGCCGAAATGATGGTGAAAAAAGTAAAAATAATTGGTTATACAGAAAAATATTTCTAATATCGGAAGGGAATTATAGGGGCTTGTAGAAAATATAACAAAACATAAACAAAGCCTTGTCTTTTGCTTAACTTTTTATTAAGTTTTTTCGATATAAATAATAAGTAGAAAGGCCGGTTTTTATATAATATGTAAACAATATGAACTTTAATAAACTAAGGAAGGGTCTGGTTCATGCGTACTGGTAAAAACTATGTTAAATGGGTTATCGGCGGTTTTTTATTCTTTGCCATTTGTGGAGGTTTATACTGGTTGCTGCACCAGTCGGATAACGAAACAAAAAGGGAAACCCGAAACCAGGAATTTATCTCTCTTCAGGTGGTGCAGTTTTACCTGCATCTTCCGGGCGGGGACATTATAATTGGCAGGAAAAATCCTAATTTCAGAAAGGTATTGCAATTAGCCGAAGATGTTGTCACTTCGGTAAGTGAACCTTTGGTTTCACCTTTAGAAGGGGTTCGGGAAGTGGAAAAGGCTGTTTATGAAATTCAGAGTAACAGTGTGGCACTGAGTGTATGGCTTATCAATCCGCAAAAAATAAGTACAAAGATTCCGGCTAAAGATGGAGAAATAGCTGACAAATTTAAAAACAGGGTCATTGAAACAGACCGTATTATGATTGTACTTGGCGGCAAATACATGGGGCAGGTGCTGACAAAGGAACCGGGAAGAGATGATAAATGGTTAGCCTGGAAAGTATCCCATGAACAATTAATGCGATTGGTGGATGTGGTTAGGGTCGGAGGACTTTAATTTTTTGGAGGGATGGTAATGGATGGGCGCTATAGTAACGAAATTCCATTTACCAAAGCTTTGGCTATATTTGCTGTTATTGCCATTGTTATATTTGCCTTGGGTATTGGGATTGGAGAGATGTTTTTTTGGGACCAATATGAGACCATCAATCCCCTGGACAAAGAAATAGAATATTATAAAGGTATTGTAGCCAGGCAAAAAGACAACGACAATGCTTTAGTTGAACTTGGTTGGCGTTATTACAGAAAAGGAGATTATCAACAGGCCATAAAGAACCTTGAAGAAGCTGTCCGGATTAATAGCAGTAATCCGGCGGCTCACTTTAACCTTGCTTTAAGCTATAAAGAAATAGGTCTGCTGGAAAAAGCGGAAGAGGAATTCAACAAGGTTTTACAAATTAGCCCTGATCATAAATTGGCTCCCTTTTACATGGGGAAGATGTATTTTGAGCAAAACAGGTATGATGATGCTATCAAGCAGCTTGTTAAGGCTACAGAACTGGACCCTGCTTCGGCGGATGCATCTTATCTGTTAGGACAAGCTTATCAAGCAAAAGGATATAATGAAGAGGCACTGGCTGCATATGAGAGGGCCTTGGAACTGGTTCCGGGCCATTCGGAAGCCAAAGAGGCCTATTATAAGCTGCAGGCTCAGGTAAAAAAGAAGTGAAATGGATGAAGACTGATACAGCTTTGGAGGTAAATTGCCGATGCTGGAGATGAAACGCCTGATATCGCCAAACAAGATTGCTGTGTCATTGCTGCTTATTGTTTTCCTGGTATTGGCAATAACCGTTTTGGGGCAGCGCAATACCCAGCAATGGGCCTATTCGGGTTTGCGGGTTTATAATGTTATATTTGGTTATGGTTCAAACACCTTAAACCACCCTTCTGCCGTGGCAGTAGGCCTTAAAGGCGAGGTTTTTGTAGCAAATGCCGGAAACAGAAAAATTATGGTTTTTGCTGAAAATGGGAGATATTTATATAGTTTCAGCGGGCCTGGAACGGGTTTGGCGGAACTTAAAAATCCGGTGGCAATGGCGGTGGGGCCGAACGGAGATCTATACGTATCCGACCATGACAGGAAAGAAGTAATAGTGTTTAAAAGTTCCGGTGAATACAAATATACCGTTTCTGCTGACAGACCAGCGGAATTTATCCCTAATGGGATTATAGTGGGGGAAAAGGGCCGGGTGTTCGTTGTGAACGAACATGACCGGAATTTATATACATTTTCATCAGAGGATAGAAAACTGAAAAAGCTGCCGGGCGGCGCAAAAAAGGATGGCTTCAACATTAACGGAGATTTGTGCTGGGACCCGGATACAGGGAAGATCTACGGTACAGATATTGAAAATAAACAGGTTGTGGTTTTGCAAAACGGAGAGATTACAAAGTCATGGGGACAGAAATATCTGTCAACGCCGGGCGGAATTGCATTCGACAGATCCCGCAAGCTTGTATTCGTCAGTGATTCAGTGCGGTCACGGGTAGTAGTTTTCGGAACGGACGGTGAATACAAGGGTGAGTTTGGCAGCCTTGGTGAAAAGAAACACAATTTCAATTTTCCTGAAGGGCTGGCCATGGACCAGCGAGGAAGGCTGTACGTTGCCGACAGGGGAAACAACCGGGTAATTATATATGAGTTCAGATAGTTAATTGACCAGGATTCTTTAAGTTTAAATTTTACCGGTGAAATCACCAAAGGGGGAGATGCCAGGAATGTTAATGAGAAAATCGCTTATATTGGCTTGTTTTTTTCTCTTTACTGTTATTTCCCCCGCCCTGGCAGCAGTTACTATTGACGGGGTTAAGATCACTTATGAATCTCCTACAACGAGTGTCAGCACCGTCTATTTCCAGGGTACTCCTCCCTTTACCATATACTGCAGTCTTGACGGCCAGGATTGGAGCCAGAAGGCAACTGGTGTGACTGTGTCTTCTTTTACATATACCGGATGCAGGAACTACGTAAATTATTACTTTAAAATACAGGACAGCACAGGGAGTACTGCGGTGGGGGTAGCTTTTCCCCCTGACAACAACCCGCATGGTTCGTATAAAACCGATAGCAGTTACTGTGCTGCCTGTCATGTCACCCATGCCGCATCCGGAGTTTATCTGATGAAAGCGCCCAATGCTGTGGCTCTTTGTACCACCTGCCATGACGGAACTCAAAGCAAATATGACGTTATGAACGGCAGGGTCAAACTTCCTAACGGGGACTGGGCTGAGACTTCCGGCGGGCCATTCGGAGCGTTGCGTACAGAGGAGAATTTGCCCGTGGGAGAATCGGTATATTCTGCTGTTTATGCAGGATATACGTCTGAGAGCAATGTAGCCATTAATAACAGTCCTACTTCCATTCATAACCTTGGTGTTTCTTTTAATGTGGCTCCCGGTGGCGTGAGTGACCGGCTGACAGGTCTGAGCTGTGAAAGCTGCCACGACCCCCATGGGAAAGGCGGGAACTTCAGGAACTTGCGAACAGTTATCCGGGTAACGGATACGCTGTCTGTAAATGTTAATTTTCGGGCTTTTGCGGAAACCGATCCCGCCAAATCGAGCGGGTACGGTGAAAATATTACCTATGATACGGGCAGTATCTATTTTTGTTCGGCCTGCCACAGTGATTACAACCAGCCTTCGGGAAGCGGAAGCGTGGCCGCCACCTCCACCCAGCAGCCCGGTTTTCCACTTACTGCCGCTTCTATGAACAAGTTTATCCATGCAGTAAACACTCCCCTCTACTATAAAGGCGAGTACCTCACAACGTCTTTGCCCCTGGAAGTTGGGACAGGCGTCAACACTATAGTTTGCATTACCTGTCATCATTCCCACGGTACTGCCAGGAAGGGAATAAGCCAGAGAACCGGTTCCACAGCCTTGATTCGTCTTGACAGGCAGGCTGTCTGCGAAGAATGCCACAAAAAGTAAACCGGAGGTACTGTAATGCGGCTGAATACTTTACTGAACAAAATCAGAGAGAAAAAGGTAAATAAAAAAGATTTAATAATAGCCATTTTGGTTCTGATCATTGCTGCGCTTATTTTCTTTGGCTGGTACTACTTCCGAACCAAGCGCAACCCTTTTACTGTAACCTTTGCTCCACCGGATAAGCATAAATACCTGTTCAGTATTTATGAACCCGGCGTTATGAGCAGGCCATTGGGAGTGGCTGTCAGTGAATGGGGCGATGTTTTTGTGGCCGACAGCGCTAACCACCGGGTGGCAGTTTTTGATGCCAACGGAGCTTTTAAAACCGTTCTCGGCAAACAGGGCGCAGGCCCAGGGGAATTTAACTACCCGACAGGAATTGCGGTATACGGCCGGAAAATTTATGTTGCTGATTTCTACAACCGCCGTGTCCAGGTATTAAATTTTGACGGCAAACAATTGAGTGTTTTACCCAGGGGAAAAGACCTGAGAGAACTTGGCGGCAACATTTTTCCGGTTACTGTGGCTGTTGACCGGAGTGGGAATGTTTATGTTTCGGATGTCAGTCAACACCGGATTGTGGTGTTCGATGACAGCGGACGGTTTGTCCGGTACTTTGGGCGCGCCGGCAGTAATCCCGGTGAATTGTCATATGTGAACGGGATAGCTGTAAATGAAGATGCAGGTGAAATTTATCTCGCTAATTCAAATAATGGGCGGATAGATACTTTTGACCTTAACGGCCGGTATCTGCCCGACAGGATAAGCGGTAAAGGTGCGGCCAACCCGAAAGGGATTGCTTTTGAGGAAAGCACGGGCAGCCTTTATGTCGCCGATACCCTGGCCCACAAAATCCATGTCCTGGACAAAAGAGGCAATGAAATTGAAACAATAGGCCAGCGGGGGCTGGATATAGGCCAGTTTAATTTTCCAACGGCTGTTGCTGTGGACAACAGAGGCAGGATTTACGTGGCTGACCGGGAAAACAACAGGATTCAAGTCTTTGGCAGATAGATGTTTATTGCGCACAGAGAATACTTTGAGACTTCAGTTGGCTGTGATGAAAGGGGAGAGAGGCATGCAGAAGTTTAGATACAAAAAATTGTTAATTTTAATTGCCGTTGCAACTGTAGCGGCCAATGTAGCCTATTTTGCCTCTCCGGCCCGGTCACAGCAGGGTACCTACTTCAGCGACGAATTTAATATGGGCGCCTATGACTGGACTTCTGTAAAGGGTAACTGGGCAGTTGTCAACGGCCAATATACGGAATTAACCAAACCTGATACGGAAACCAACTGGGCTGCCGCCGGGTCACTCAGTTGGACGGACTATGCGGTGGAAGCCAAAGTATATTCCAATGACCGGACAGGCAAATTCTATATTGCCGGCAGGTGGCAGGACGAAAACAACCACTACGGCCTGGAATACAGTTGTGATGAGACAGGGGCTGCCGGTGCCAATTCTGCCAGGTTTGTCTTATACAGCAAGAAAAACGGAGTAAGATATAACCTGCTGACTATGGAGCGGGCAACGAACCCGAAGGTACCTTATATAGGCGAGGACGCCGCTACTGTTCCCAATAATCCTTACCCGGCAGTTATAAAGGTCAAGTTTAAGGGTTCAAATATTGAAATATATTGCAACAACCAGTTAATCGGATTCACAGCCGATACTTCCTTGAACTACGGCAAGATTGCGCTGGGTGAATTTAACAGACAGGTGTACTTTGATGATATTTTTGTCTGGGATGTTACCCCGCCTGTTATTTTATCTGTGACTGAAAAAGAAATTGCCGGAACTGCTGCAACCATCAGTTTTTCCACCAATGAATCCACCTCCTACCGGATTGATTACGGCCCGACGGAAGCTTACGGGTTTTACAGGACGCAAACGGCCAGGGACTTTAAACATGAAGTTGATTTGACAGGCCTCTCTTTAAATACCCAGTATCATTATAAGATTACTGTTACCGATGCGGCAGGCAATACCGCGGTAAGCGAGGACCGGGTATTTACTACCGCTGCCGAACTTGATACGGTGGCTCCCAGTGTGTACAATGTTTCTTCCGGGGATATTGCTGCCGATACGGTTACGATCTACTGGAATACAAGTGAGCCCGGCAACTCCATTGTGGATTACGGCACCGAACCGGGTGTTTACAAATGGTCAATTTCGTACGATGCCAGAACTACTGCCCATGCTGTTTACCTGAAGAGGTTGGAAAACCTGACCACCTATTACTTTCGTGTTAAGTCACGGGATCTGAGCGGTAATCTGGGTATTTCGGGGGAGTATTCCTTTACCACTTTAAATGACCTGAGGCCAAAAATAACTGCGGTTAAGACAGGTTCAACACCTACGGTTAACCTTTCTGTGTACTGGAAGGACGTTCCTGAAGCTGTAAGTTACAAAGTTTATGTTTCCACCTCAAATGATTGGGGAGCGCCGGTGGCGACCATCGCCGATGAAGCGGGCAAGACACAATATACATATTATCAAGGTTCTCTAACGGCGTATACAAACTATTTTGTCCGGGTTTATGCCATTAACGGAAGCGGCCAGGTGGGTTACAGCACCATTAGGGCTTTTCCTCCGGGGAACAACCCGCACGGCAACCCACACGGATACTATTGGGACAACCCAGAGCTTTGCGGCAACTGCCATTATACCCATTCGGCCCTGGGACCCAAGTTGATAAAGGAAGTCAATGCCGACCGTTTATGTGTAACATGCCATGACGGGACCCAGAGCAAGTATGATGTAATTAACGGCAAGTTACTTGGGCCCACGTCAGATCAGACGAAAGACCCCAACGGTGTTTGGACAGATGTTTACAGGACTACCTGGTACAATTCCATTGCCGGACCTTACGGGTCCATAGGAGGGGCAACGGCGGCCGGTTCTGCCTACATACCGACTTCCAGACATGATCTCAATATATATAACTACGCTGCACCGGGCAATAATATTGAGAACGTTGAGGTGGCTGATGCCAACCTGTCCTGCAGTTCCTGTCATGACCCCCATGGGTCCGATAATTACCGCAACTTACGCACAAACATGAATGTTCTTAATACCGAAAATCCCCCGCTTATCACGGTGGAGGCCTATGCTGTCACAGACCCTGCCAACAAAAGGGAAAAAACTGTCTATGTGAGGGGGGCCGTTGAATTCTGCGGCGCCTGCCACAGTGACTTTAACCAAGGGGCCGGTGCCAGCCGGAATGCTATTAGCACTACGCAGCAGCCTGGGATGACCTTGTCGAATGCATCCATGCATATGTACATGCACCCGGTTAATGTCAGCGCACAGTATGTGACCAAGACGGCTTACGCAGTGCCCCTGCCTGATTATCTGCCTTACGAAAACGGAAAAATTATCTGCCAGACCTGCCACTACACCCACGGTACCACAAATACCGGTAAACATATCAGACGCGACGGGTTTGAGTCCACCTGCCTGAAACGGTTTGACAAAACCACGGGTTGTGAAGACTGCCATGATAAGACCAACCATCCCGATTAAAAGGGTGAGGGACTATGAGAATGTATAAGGAAATAATGAAAAACAGAAAATGGCTGGTAGTCCTGCTGTTGGTGGGGACGTGCCTAATTGTGCCGGCCGTGGCCCTTAGCTGGCCCAATAACCATGTGGACAGTTCCACCACCGGGGATGTGCCCTATTGTACCTCCTGCCATACATATGAAACGGGCTATCTGACTATCGAAACGCTCAACGGCAAAGTACCGCGGACCAACGCCGTGACTGTCACCAGGGGCGGCAGTTTCAACATGACTTACCGGACCGTCGGCCTTGGCTACGGCCGGTTTACTGTGGCGGGGGCCCTGCAGGTGGCTGATGCCTCCAAGTGGACCATGTCGCAGATGTCCGGAGGAGATGTACCCTGGGCCAGGGCCGAACAGTCCACCATGTACGGGGCGCCGGTGGAAAGCCCCTATATCTGGGTGACGGCCTTTCCGGCTACAACAAACCCAAATGGGCAAAAAGGTGTTACCCTTGATGACGGGTCCACTTCCGGGCCGTACATAGATCGCAATGGGACCGCTCATGATGAGGTGTTTAGCGTAAATGTCAAAGTTGATGACCAGATGCCCTTTGGAACTTATAACTTGAGAGTGCTTGGAATAGGCACATCCAGTACAGGCAGGCTGGGGTACAATGAGCAGACGGTGGCCGTCACCGTATATGATGATACAACTCCGCCGGACTGGTCGCCATCCAAAACAGCCAATATCAGGTTCAGCAGCCTAACGGCCGGTTCTGTGACACTTACCTGGGATCCCGCATCAGACCCTGCTCCCAACAGCACCGGGGTCGACGGGTATGAAATTTACCGGGCTACCTCGGCTTCCGGCCCCTATGAATATATCGGTTATTCCACATCCACGTCCTACACCGATCGGGAACTGCTGGCGGAAACCACCTATTATTACATGGTTACGGCCGTGGATAAATGTGGAAACGTTTCGCCTTACAGTTTCAGCAGTTCCACTACCACTCTGGCACCGCCGCGGACTGACGGTGCAGCTCCACTTGCGCCCCAGGGGCTGAAAGCGTCGCTGACTGAGAACCCTTTGGACCCATCCAAGAGAATTGTTAGACTTGAGTGGAGCGCCAATACGGAAGGTGACATAATCGGGTATCATGTTTACAGGTCCACCGAACCGGCGGGAAATTACGCCAGGTTGACACAAACCCCCTGCAATTCAACCGTAAGTTATCAAATCAGCAGTTCGCCCAATGTTGTAATGAAAGCGGTTTATTTTACGGACAGTACGGCCAAATACGGTACAACTTATTACTACAAAGTGGTGGCTGTGGATGTGGCCGGAAAAATGTCGGCCATGAGTTCTTATGTATCGGCTACACCCACGGTAGACTACGGAGTTAGTCCCCACGGGAATTACAAGTCCAGTTCCAATGATACCCTGTGCCAGAACTGTCACTCTACTCATTCATCCAGGGGCGCCGAACTGATTTACTATAGTTCTATAACAGATTCCTGTTATACCTGCCATGACGGCTCACAGAGCAAATATAACACCAAGGCGGCCTTTGATCCTGTCAATAATCCTTCGCACCACAAGGTTCCGGAGGGCAGGTATTCGTGCGATGTCTGTCATAACCCCCATTACAGTTCGCCTATGGTAATTAAGAAAGACGGGGATACGGTGACCGAAACGGTTTACCGGTTATTGTCAACTGTTTCCAAGGAAGACGGCAGGATAAAAAGGCGGGGCAATGACTTCTGCTGGGCCTGTCACGGGCTGAATTCCGACTTGCCCAACCCCTTCGGCCAGGACCATAAAACGGCCTTTATCAATTCAAAGCACAATACCCTTGAGCCCAGTTCAACGCTGACAGGTATCACATGCCGGAACTGCCATGCGCCTCATGGGTCCAAGGATTATCCGCTGATTATTACATCCAATTCTGCCAATTTCTGTATTACCTGTCATAAGGACCACGGGTTTACATCCACAAAAGTGCTCAATGATGACGGTACTGTGAAAACTGGCGTTTATTTATGGAACCAGTCCAACAATTACCTGGGAACTACCCATGAACAGAATTTTTATGGCCGGAATACCTGTACCATGTGCCACGAACCGCACGGGCATATTTCTAACAGGTATATGTTAAGAAATTACTATAATGATAAGTTCACTACCACTGTTGTAAATAGTAAAGTTTACGGACCGGTGGAGTGGAATGCCAATTGGAATACGGAGAAAGAAACTATCTGTTTCCGCTGCCATGACAGCCAATATTATACCGGCATAAATGGAAATATGAACCCGACCGTGGGAAGTAATTTTGGAAATGGTAATGGTAAAAACTACCATACTCACGTTAAGTGGAAAGTGAGCTGCCGGGCATGCCATGACCCGCATTCCGGCAAAAGTATGTTTAACAACAGTCAACCGGGGTGGACGCTGGATAACGGGCATTACATCAGTTTTGACTGGGCTGTACAGACGGGCATTGCCGTGGCTTCGACAGCTTATTCGCCCAACAGGCTTGCTTTTATTCCGGCTTATGGCGTCAATCTTCAGGAGACTGGCTTTTCCTGTGCCATCAAGTGCCATAATTACGACCACTATGTCTCCGGCGGCACTTACAAATCCTATATCCGCACCGGTAACTCGCCGGCATTGAAGTGCGCCGCCTGTCACGATTTTGATACTTTTGACCGTAATTCAAGGCATCCGGTCCTTCAACCGGGGCCTGTCAGCCAGGTAAAGGTTACCTGTGAACAGTGCCATCTGGAAGACCATACCCTGCACAACAGCACCAACCCGTACGGGCTGCGGGCCACCGTTACCAGCAACTGGGTCTACAAGCCTGATTCCACCACGCTGGGTACGGTAATTGACCCTGATACGGGAGAAGAAGTACCGGCCTACAAAGATTTTTGCTGGCACTGCCACGGCACCAGCCCTGATCAACGGACCATTCTCAGCGACCAGAAGTCCAAGTTTGCCGGCAAAAAGCATTCTCTGCTGGAACGGGATGCCTCAAGTAACCCTTATGGCCCCGGGATAGATAACCCGTGCCTGAAATGCCATGAACACCATGCTTCTACCAATGTGCGTCTGTTGAGAAAAACCATAGACGGAGTGGCCATAGACGCCGCAACGGACAATGGGAAAATTTATGCCTGTATGGCCTGCCATGACGGCTATCCCGGCGAAGTGGACATCTCGTCCAAGTATAATGCGGCCAGCCACGGCGGCCATTACATCAAAGCCAATCCGACCAAGAAACTGTTGTGTACGGAATGCCATGACCCCCACGGGACAGATAACGTTTCTTATCTGCTGGATACCAGTAACAAGTACCAGACGGGGATTACCTTCCCCAATAATATATCGGTTCAGGGCAAGTCGCGGCAGTTCTGCCTGGCCTGTCATCCCACGTCGGATCAACCTGCCCGGGTTTATAATACTGTTTATACCATCAAAGTGGGGCAGGTGACGATTCAGCCGCTGCCGTACCCGGACAGGATTGCCGACCATAAATCTACCGGGACCAGGGAATGTGTCATCTGCCACGATCCCCACAAACCGTGGCCACCGACCGGAGGCGAAGACAAATGTTACAACTGCCACAGTTCTGATGGAGAAGCCGTGGATATCCGCGCTCTGGCGGGTCTGGAAGGGGTATACCCCGGGCTGCAGTCTCACCACCGGATAACAGATGCTGACACCAAAGACAACACCTGCATGACCAGGTGTCATAAGCCGCATCCCCATGACCCGCGGGCGGACCTGATTAAGGAGGAACTGCCCGGCCTGGATGAGAGGTCCCTGTGCCTGAAGTGCCATTCCAGTGTGGCGGATGCAGCCTACAGGTCGCCGTATACTATAAATGTAAGCCTTTATACCGGTACGCCCCATGATTACGAGATTCCGATAAAGACCTTTTCCGACAACAGCACCTTCCGGGGCAACTGTGACAAGTGCCACGTACCGCACGGGTCCATGTTCCCGCCCCTGTTAAAACTGCCCAAGGACGAACTCTGTGTGGACTGCCATAACGGGCAGACCAGGGACGGCAAAGGAGACCTGATCCCTGACCTGAAGACCCAGTACGAGGCCAAAGGGCACCGGTACAAGAACTATCCGACGGCCAAGATGTACTGTGCCGAGTGCCATGTACCGCACGGTTCCACTAATAACAAATACTTACGGGACAAGAACAGTTATGCCCGTAACCAGACCATTACCTGGGTATACCAGGGGGTTTCCCAGCAGGTATATTTCCCAGAAAATATGAACAATGTCGTGAATCCGTATAAACCGCGCCAGTTCTGTATTACCTGCCATAAGGAGTATACCGGTGAGGGTGTATCTTCTTATGTATACTACACCAGTGAGACATCGCCGGGTGCAATGGTAAAGATTGATAGCATACCGCTGGTCGGCCCCCATGGGGTAACCATTCCCGAACACTGGAAAGACAATCCGACCCAGTGTACCATATGCCACAACCCCCATGATCCCGATCCGGTGGGCAGTGACTATAACTGCTTTACTTGCCACGGTGAAAATGGTTATACCACGCGAATACAGAATCTGACAGGGTTTATGCAGGAGGTGTCGCCCGGCGTTTATCAGCAGACCTGGCCTTATGGTGTGGTAGCCAAGACAGCTTACCATCCGATAACAGATGCAAACAGCAAGGGTACCAACGACTGTATGGTTATGTGCCATAAGCCGCATATGCATAATCCAAGGGCCAATATGTTGAAAGATAAACGGCCTACGGCAGGAGATGTGACAGCGCCCAAGAACCCGGTTAGTTTGTTCGCTCAGGCAACCAGCGCGGTAGCCGCAGAGGTTTACTGGCCTGCTTCCGAATCTGCCGATGTGTACGGTTATTATGTTTACCGCAAAGTAGGCGCTGACGGCACCTGGACCAAATACGGTACGGTGAATAACAGGGTTTACAACGAGGCAGGGCAGACGACCAACATGGTGTGGTTTGAAGATGGTGGCCTGAAACCGGGTATACCGGTATGGTATCAGGTATATGCCCGGGATTATAACGATAACGTTGATTTGACGCCCCTTGCTGCTCCTGTCACCGTGACGCCCGGCCTGAGCAGTGACCATACGGCGCCGACAGTGCCGACAAACCTCAAGGTATCTGTGCCCGAAAACGCCGGCAGCACCCGGCTGACCCTGAGCTGGACGGCTTCCACTGACAATTACAAGGTGGTCCAGTATCATGTTTACCGGGGTACCAGTCCTGATTTTACTGAGGCAACGGGCGTGCTGGCGGGAACAACAGGTCTGACCAGCTTTACCGATTCTGCCCTGACGCCGGAAAAAGGGTATTATTACAGGGTTAAGGCAGTTGATGACAACGGCAACTTCTCGGTATTGACGGCTCCTGTATATGGGCAGACCTTGTCGGCGGACAATTATGTGAAAAAGGGATATTATACGGAAGACGATACCGTTTTTGAAATTCTGGATGTAAACGCCAACCATACCACGGAATTCCCTCTTGGTTCAAACGCTGTCGTTAAGGTTAAGCGCAAGAAGAGCTCAGGTGGCCTGAATCCGTCGGCCAGCAACAAGGTTTACTTTAAGGACCACCTGAATGTGACCCGAGCCACCTTTACGTCGGCTGTCTATACGGAATCGGAAGATGGGTTATGGGATATACTGACCTTTAATGTCCAGCTTCCCACGGCCAATATTTATAGCGGCGCTTATCGCCTGGAAGCTGATGTTTACACCAATACCAGCATAAATCTCAAACCCTATCAGGTGATTAAGTATGGGGCGACAGTTAAAGGTTTCAAGTTTTACAAGGATGCAGCCAGGACGCAGGAAGCCTTTGTCTTTGAACCGGGGCAGACTGTTTACGCCAAAGTTTTCACCGAATATCCCGGTGGTACTACCTACGTCTCACCGGCGTTAACCTGGAGTGATTTTGACGGCCCGGCGTCGTCTTTGACACCTACCTGGGAAACGCCACAATATGAATACGGTTATGCTCGATTCCGTTTTACCGTGCCAAGCGGAACTGACGGATGGTGGTATATTTTTAACTTCAAGGCATACAGCAGCGCCCGCCGCAATCCGCTGGTCGCCGATTACGGTGCCATGCTGATGATTAAGAGAGCCGACACCACAGCGCCGGAAGGGGTGTCTTCGGGACCGGTGTTAACCCCCGGGACTACCACCATGCGGCTGTCGTGGGGCGCTTCGGCCAACACGGCCGGTGACCTGGGTGGCTACAATGTATATCGTGCACTGCAGGCCGGAGGGCCCTATTACCTGGCCGGTTCAACCACGACCACCGGGTTTATGGATTACGGGCTGAAACCGGGAACTACGTACTATTATCAGGTGAAGGCTGTTGACCTGCACGGCAACCAGTCCACGGCAACGACAGTATCCGCTGCCACTTTGCCATTTAACCTGTCAGACGATACCACACCGCCAAATAAACCAAAGAACCTGAGTGTTCAGGCCGGCGGCAGGAACGAGATGGTACTTGGGTGGACCAATCCTTTCGCTGAGACCGACGGTGTGGTGGCCTACGCCGTTTACCGCAGCCGGAACAATATCGAATACCTGCGCGTGGGTGAGACAGAAGACCTGACCTTTACGGATACCGGTTTAAGGGGTAATACCCTGTACTATTACAGGATTGCCGCATATGACCGGTCCGGCAATATGTCCGAATTGACAGCGCCGGTGTCGGCAATTACTGCCAGGACAGGCGATGATTCCATTGAACTCTGGCTGTGCATGTCCTGCCATGAACAGGGGAAAGCCCAGCCTGGTGATTATAATAAGTTTACGGTCAATCATAAAATTACTGCCGCTTATTATAAGTCCAAACACAATGTTGATTTTCCGGTTTATAAAATGTCGGACAACAGCCAGTATGAAAGTAACTGTACCAAGTGCCATGTACCGCATGGGTCTGACTATAAGCACCTTTTAAGGGCGCCCGATGACAACAACCTGTGCTTTATCTGCCATACCAATCCCTCGGCCAGCGGCAGGTATGCGGGAGCTGTGGAGTACAACAAGACCGCCCACGGCAAGGCCTATGACAGCACCGATTATGTGTTCCATGTGACATATTCAGGCGGTTATACTCCGCGCTACTGGGTAGGGGAGAGGGTATACGAAGATGCGGGCAGATGCTACAATTGCCATGACCCTCACGGCAGATTTGTGCCCGGGACGGAAAATACGACCAGGGAATATATCAAGAGTTCCGCCAATGCCGGTACCGGTCAGAACCTTAATCCGTTGTGCTACGGTTGTCATGGCGACGCTTATGCTTATGGCGAATACGGTGGCAAGACAGTATACGAAAAGACCTACCACGGTAATTCCAGTATTAACCCGTCTACCGGAGTGCCCTATAACAGTAAAATGAAGCTTGCTGATTACGGCAGCGGTGAGTGTATCAACTGCCATGAACCCCATAAAGATGCGGAGGGGGCCATGCTACGGTACCCTGTAAACGAGGCGGGAGCAGAAAAGAACCTGTTATGTCTGAAGTGCCACGACAGGGAAGATGTTGTGGCCGATACGGGGCTCTTTGACGGGTCCAAAGTATACAACAACTCGAAACACGGTCTTAATGCCCAGTGGCTGGCCGACTTTAACACGCCGATAGTTTACAACAAAACTGTGTGGGAAAAAGGTGTCTGCCTGAACTGCCATAACAGCCACGGGCGCACCACCGACGGCAGTACTGACCCGGCCAAGGTTATTCCCAAGATGCTGGTTATGAATGACGGACCGAACAGCGAAATCTGCAACAAGTGCCATGAATATCCAGCCATTAAGGCCAAAACCAGCGGTTACCCGGGCTTTGCCGTATTTAGTGCGGGGGTGCATAAGGCTAAGGCGTCCTGGCCGGGCGGGACCTATTATACTGAACCTGCTGCGGCAGACCAGAAAGGAAAATGCATCAACTGCCATGATCCTCACGGTACGGCTGTTATTGATGCCTGGGGCAATGTAACAAATATTGTAGGTAATGTCTTTGACTGGGAAGAAAATGTGTGCTATACATGCCATAATGGAATAACCGCCGCCAGTAACCTTAAATTCTGGGAGGACAAAGGCATCGGGCACCTGCCGGGCGGCACCTTCCTGGTCCACTCCTTTGATGAGGATATCAAGACCGCGGAGCGGCATGTGGAATGCCTGGACTGCCACAACGTGCATGCGGTGCAGGACATGGATGCATCAGAACCCTTAACCACCCGGTTATCCAAGGCCTTTAAAGGAGTCAGCGGGGTCAAGGTTATTGCTTCGCCGGCTGTAAATACGCCGGACCCGAACAGCAGTACGTGGAAGAACAACCCCTATGCGATTGACGGCTATACTTATGAATTTGTGCCGGATGTGTCCACAGAACCGGCTGAACTGCAAGAATATATGGTATGCTTTAAGTGCCATTCCAGTTATTCGGGGGCGACATCGGGCGGTAAACGGATAGTGGCCTATCTCAATCCGAATAACGTTTCAACCCACGGTTTCAGTTTCACTAAAAAGACATCTTTTAACAATGCAACGATTAATGCGAAGGCCGATAAACTGTTTCCCAATGACCCGTCAAAACCGGGGTATGCCTTCCACCCGAGCAATCCGAACCGGCGGTTCAATATGACCTGTTCCGACTGCCACGGTAACCCCGATACCACCGGCGGTAAGCCGCGAGGGCCGCACGGGTCTAACTGGGATTATATCCTGAAAGGAAACCCGCGGAGTGCCAGCTTCTGCAACGAGTGTCACCCGGCGACGGAGTACGGTAATGATTCATCTGCCGCAACACTGGCGGATAGTGACCCTACCGGCAGTTATCACAGGAAGTCCAACCATTACGGCGACCTGACCACCAAGGTCAGCTCGGCGGCAGCAGACGCTTTTATGGCGACCTTTGGCACCAATGTATGCCGCTACTGCCACTTTGCCGGATACATGCAGAACAGCACCCAGTATGTTTCCCTCCATGGTGAAAATGCCGCTTTTTCAACGCAGTCTGACGGAAGTTACCGGGCGGTGAAAGGCCTTAACGGATTCTTTATCCAAACTGTCGATACGACAGGAACCCGAAGCTGTAATACTTTAGCCGTGGCGGGAATATCATCCTATTCCTGCAACCATGGCGCCAAGACATATTAACAGTGACAGGTGGTGAACTGCCACCTGTCCTGTTTTCATATTCCGTTGCCATGAAGGGTGGACATTGCAATGACAGGGAAAAAATATATAAATACGGCCCTCGTACTGATGCTGGCTCTGCTAGGCGGGATATTGGTCAGATTTTACCTTTTGCCGGGGCGGAACGGGCCGGGGTCTCTGTTTGCTACGGTCTTAACCGGTATTGTTTTTTTCGGCCTGGCCGCGAGCATGACGGTCTGTACCCTGCTAAGGGTGTCTGCCCGGTTCAGAGAGCCCCGAGGTACCAGATTTAATGTTGCCGTTTGGGGATCCGTTATCTTTCATACGGGAATGGTGGTGATTCTGTTCGGCTTTGCTGTTTCATCCCTTTTCGGCATGAGAGGAAGCGTCATGATTCCGGAGGGTGTGGCTATAAAGTTTCCTGCTGACATGGAAAGTATGGAAAAAGGCCGGCTTCATGTTTTTGAGGAATACACCGTAGGTCTGAAAAAACTGGAGCTGGTGCGGGAAGGCAACAACGTCGGGCAGGTGCGGAGTGATTTGGACTTTTTTACGGGGACTTTTCCAAACCGCCGGGTAATGGAAATAAACCGGCCCGTAAAGTTTATGGGTTACTACTGGCGTTCCATGAACTGGGGGTATTCGGTTCGCCTGCAGGTAAAAAAACAGGGGAAATTGGTACTGGATGATTTCCTGAATATTGCCACCCACAGGGACGGGGTTTATTACGACCGGTTTTCCATCCCGGACCTGGGCGAATGGGAAGTAAGGTTCTACCCGGATATTTCTCCCGGTGGAAGGCCGGTGCAGAATGAGGTATTTCCCGTAAAGCCGGCCACCGAAATAAAAATATCCGGGCAGCAGGATGGCAAAAATATTATCCGGCAGGGTCAGAGCAAAAAAGTCGGTAAATTTGAAGTTAAGTTTGTAGAACACCGTTTCTGGGAAAAGTTTGACGTTTCCAGTGATCCGGGTGAAATTTTTATTTACCTGGGCAGTATACTGGCAGTGGCCGGGCTTTTTTTCAGAGTTTTTTTCAGCCGCAGATGAGGGGGAGAACACAGATGTCCAAAACGGAGATGTTCTTTTTTTGGGTTACCGTTGGCAGTTACATTGGGGCCACCCTTTTTTATATTGCCTGGTTTGCCCGCGGCAAGGTATTTGCCGAAAAAACAGAAAAAGTTATCATCTGGGCAGGATTTTTGGCCAATACGGTGGTGGTGGTGACCCGTTCCGTAACTTCCGATCACCTGCCGGTCAGGACCTTATATGAATTAAACATCACCGTTGCCTGGCTGGCTGTGGGGGTGTACCTGGCCGCCAGACGTATATACAGCCATACAGGACCCGTCGGTTTAATTTCCGTACCTTTTGCTTTCCTGGTCATGGGCTGGGGTTATGCCGATAACCCTGCGATTGAGCCGTTAACAGCCGCCTATAAGAGCAACTGGCTGGTGGTTCATGTGCTTTTTGCCCTGCTTTCCACGGCCTGTTACGTTTTTGCCGCGGGAACAAGTATTTTGTACTTGATAAAGAATAGTTGTAAGGAAGAAATGCCCGACAGGTTCCGTTTTCTCCCTGAACTGTCCAGGCTGGACCGGATTTCGGTGAAGCTTGTCCTGGTCGGTTTTATGGCAGGGACTGTAATGCTCTTGAGCGGTTCTATCTGGGCAAAACTTTTATGGGGCAGTTACTGGAGCTGGGACCCTGTGGAAACCTGGTCCCTGCTTAGTTGGCTTGTTTACGGAATTTACCTGCACCTGCATTTTACCTTTGGCTGGAAAGGAGAAAAATTGGCCTGGCTTTGCCTGGGGTGCCTGTTAACAAATATAATCAGTTTCTGGGCAGTCGGGATTGTAACGCCTGATACCTATCACAATCTTGATCTGATTACCAGACCGGTTGATTAGAAACAGGAGAGGGATTTATGGCAGAAAACAGGTGGAAGAAAAAAAGCTTCATTATAACCGCCCTTTTTGTAATGATAGCGGTAGCAACGGGAGCAGCCTGGATGGTTTACAGAAAGGCCGATAAACCTTTAACCCTGAAGCATCGCAGTTTAAGAGAGAAAGATGTGCCTGTTTATTTGGGGGAAATCAGGGTTCCGGACGACAAAAAACCGGCCTGGGTTTATGTTTACGAGAAGAAACTTTTTGTCAGTTATTTTGGAGAGGAAAGGGTAGATATATTTTCGCCGGAAGGTGTGAAAAAAGGTAGTTTCAGGGCAAAGATAACGAAAAGTCGGGGAGCGCCCCAGGGAATGGTCAGCACTGCGCGAGGACTGCTGATTGCTGACTACCTGAACGGGGGTATAGGCTTCTATGCCCCGAATGGCAGGCTGCTGGATGCTTATTATGAAACGGCGGAAGAACGGCAGATAAAACCGGTCAGCGCTGCGGTTTACGGGGAAGTACTTTATGTCACCGATGTGAATATTAACGGTTGGTTGGCCGTATTTCAGGACGGGGAAATGATCATGGAGGTGAAGGGGGACAACGAAAAAAAGAAGCTGGAATTCCCCTATGGCATTGTTGTAACATCAGACGGCCGTGTGGTGGTCACTGACCCGGCCGGAGGAAAGGTCAAGGTATTTAACTGTGCCGGTTGGTTTGCTTATGATTTTCCGACGGCGGATATCGGGATGAAAAACCCGCAGGGTATAGCCGTGGACGGATTTGGCCGGATACATATAGTGGATAACGGAGTGGGAAAAGTTTTTGTTTTTGATAATCTGGGGAAATTTATGTTTACTTACGGGAAAGAACTGCTTAATCCGTCTACACTGGCCATTGACCGGAAAAACAGAATTATATACATAGCCAACACAGAAAAGCATGCCATATCAGTGTGGGGCTATTAATCTGTCGACCGGGTAATACATGATGAACAACCTGAGGTGAGAGGCCATGGAAGTTCTGAAAAGCAACTGGAAAGTTGTTATACCTGTGATAATTGTTTTTGCGGCAGCAGCCGTCATGGAAAGTATACAGGTCCATGATGATACATGGTATCACTTACTGGCAGGACGGTATATATACACTCACCATAGCGTTCCCCAGACAGGTTTTCTGGTCTATAACCATGAAGCCAGCCCCATGATTTATCACTCCTGGCTTGCTCAACTGTTTTTTTATATGGTTTATAAAATGGGCGGTCTTTTTTCCTTAGAAATGATCGGGGTATTCCTGTCAGTTCTTATAGGACTGATGTTTACTTATTTGGGCTTAAAGTACTTTAGCCGACGGGCGTTTCTGCTGCTGCTTTCATTCATTATGTTTTTTACCATTCCTTTTTTAAATATCAGGCCAAACATCCTGTCGTTAATTTTTTTTATGATTTTTTTCATTGCTGCCGACAGATGCAGGCAAAAACCGACAGCCGGTCTCTTTGGCGGGATAATACTAACACTGATGGTGTGGAGCCAGGTACACGGTTTTTGGGTTTACGGTTTGATGGTTCTGGTCTTATTTGCCGTAAATGCCTATGTTGACGGGGAGAAAGAAAAGTTTTATTTTTTTACAGGGGTTTTGCCGGTATCACTTGGTTTGATAACTGTACTTTTTATTTTAATACATAACCGCTACGATTTTCTAATTGACCTGTTTCATTCCGGTGTAAATATCCGGCACAATGAAGTGCTTGAATGGTCTTCGCCTTTTTCGGTACTGCAGCGTTATTTCGAACACGATTATAAGTTTCCCCTGTTCCTCGTATTCAAATTCTTTTTTGCACCTTTTTTGATGGCTGTTCTGATAGTATTTTCTCTGGTATATAAAAAGAGAGCTTTGCTGGATTATCTTTTGGGTTTGGTTTTTACCGGCCTGATTCTTTACAGTTACCGGAATATGATGTTTACAGTTCCCGTATTTATTTTTATTGCAGGGCCTGTTGTTGACGATATTCTGAAAGAGAAAAGAAAAATCGGAGCGGTTCTTATAGGTACCAGCATCATTGTCGCGATAGGATTAACGGGATTTTTCGTTTCCCAAAAGATGTCTGATGAACCTTTGCCTGCCGATCCTTTGCCTCTGGAAAACCTGCTGGCCAGGCTGCCCATGACTCAGAATCTAATTGTTTGCAAGCAATATCTTTCAGATTATCTTCTTTTTGTTCTGAACAAAGATGACTGGCGTGAAAATAATTATGTTTATTCGGATATCAGGATTGAATTGTACAGCAGGGAAGAAATGCATAATTTTCATGACGTTTTGGCAGAAAAAAGGGCCTTAAATGAAGTATTAAAGATAAAGGATAGAAACGTCATCTTTATTGTCGACAGTGAAATGCCCGTTCTGGAAGATCTGCTCCGAAATGATAATTATGAAGTGATTGGTGAAGAGGACGGAAGATATCTGTTTGTCCCGAAAAGGCTTTAAAAATAGGTAACAGTCTTAAATAAAGCTGGAAAATAGGAAGACCGGAGTATTGTTATCCTCCGGTCAGTTATACATGAATATCAACTTTTACCTGAGATTTTCAAAACAGTCCCTGCAGTATACGGGCCTATCCTGGGACGGTTTAAAAGGAACCCGGGTTTCTGCGCCGCAATTGCTGCAGATAACGTTGTACATTTCCCTGGGGCCTCTGCTGCCTTTATTCGTTCTCTGTTTGCGTGCTGCGCGGCACTCAGGGCATCTGGCAGGTTCATTTTGAAAACCTTTTTCGGCGTAAAATTCCTGTTCACTGGCTGAAAATACAAAATCAGCGCCGCATTCCTTACAAACGAGAGTTTTGTCCTGGAACATTTTCTAACCTCCTTACCTTAGGGGATTCACTTATTCTGACCGTCGAGAGGTTAGTTCACTTCCGTTTATAAGGATGAGGCATTGAACTATACCGACGCGAATAAGATGCTATGCCAATTATAATCGAATTATGGTAAAAAATCAATAAATTTTATAAGATAAAAGAAAGAGGTCAAATGTTCGCGGGGTGGGACTAATGTCCAAGGAAGCATTTGACCTCTTTTTTTCAGTTGGTATTAGTATTTTATTTGTTGTGTTTTTGGTCCAACAGTTTCTACCAAACTCCGTCTCCGAAGAAGAGAAGGATAAGAACTAAGAAGAGAATAAACGCAAAGTTACCCCACCATTCTTGAGTTTTAACATCAGCCATATATAACCCTCCTTATGTTTATTTTTTGAGTTGAGTGCTAACCTCGGTTTATCTTATGTTAAACCAGGGTAATTTGTGCATATTAGAGTTTTCTTAGTTTGCCGCTGTGCCGGTGAAACAACCGTTGCTCCGAGGCTATGCCTCCCCATCTAAGGAGGGGTGGAGGGGTTCTCCGCTACCAGGGAGCTTTGTGCTGCAAACCCTTGCCGTTCAGGCAGCGTTCCCGAACTCGATGGCTCATATTGCATTTCTCACAGGTCAGGCCGCCTCCCGTCCGGGCACTCAAGATAAGTTAAGTACCCGACTTCCCGGCGGCCTTCGCCATCTTCAAACATGCGGGAACTCCCTGCCTGCCCGGCAGCGGTTTTGCGGGCGCAGTCGCTCCCAAACGGTAGCCTGTGAACCCTACCCACCCCTCCCTGTTGCCGGCAGGCGCTGCATGGTGAAATAACCATTGCTTTAAGAAAAACAGAAAATACCGCTATGGAGGTAAAACATTAAGTTGCGACTTGGTGGAGGGCGGATAGACAGTGTTAACGACAGTGAGGACTTGAAATTGCCGTTTCCGGCACGGACGCCGGAAACCCGGCCATTGAGTCACGGATGACGATTTGGCCGGGTCCGGCAATTTCAACCGAACGGAGTTTACACTGTCTCCGCCCGTAACCTCGGAGCAACAGTTGTTTTACCTCCGTAGCGGGTATTTGCCTGGCCAGGGTTTGCAGCACCAAGCTCCATGGTAGCCGGGACACCCCACCCACCCTTCCAGATGCTGTATAAGCAGCGCTACTTTTGATCTCTGGCTGGATGAACCTTAAAAATCTTTTGTTCCAAAATGTTAATTAGCGGAAAATTCTTTCCTTTTGCCACCTCATTAATTATAATTAACTTTAAGAACAATTATAACAATTTAAAAAAGGGAGGGTGACAGAATGACAAAAATTGCCTGTGCCAATTGTGATATGTGCGGCGCTGAAATGGGGGAGTTAAGTTGTACGTTGATCCTGGAAGAAGGAGACAAGATTGACAAAGCGTGCTGGTGTATCTGCAAAGACTGCGCCAAAAAGTTTAAAGAAGATATTGTTAACTTCTATAAACCCCTGGTTAAAGAGGTAAAAGAACAGAAAAAGGCTGCAAAAAACAAATAGTGGGCGGGCCGGTTCGAAAGTAATGCCGACGTTTAGAACGCCGGCATTAACTTTTCACCAGTCCTTCAAAATTATTCCATATTTCCAAGAAATCTTTTCCAGTCGCCGTCTTTAATTACAGCGCCGTTCTTTTTCAGCCAATCGGCCTTGGATGGGGGCCATAAAAACATATGAGCTTTGACAACTTCCCCGGTCTCCAGATTTTTCACGTCTCTGATTTCTCTTATCAGGTGGCTCTGACTTTCTACCCCGGTAAATTTCTCGATTTCATCCAGTTCGGGCAGGATTACCGGTAATTCCCGGGTTACAAAAAGAACACCCTTTATCTCCCCGTCACCTTCGTCCAGTACAACCGGGTAATTGTCTTCAGGAATGTAGTACATGGTTCCTTTAGCGCTGGCTTTATAGACTTCCGGCCGGTATTTTTTTATGAATTTTTCATGGTTTTCAAGACCGGGTAATAAAGTGCCGTAAACAAAGAGGTTGTTTAAATACATAAGCTGATCTCCTTTCCTTTATAAATATGAGAAATTTTATGCCAAGGAAGCAACGGTTCCTTGCGTCTTCAGTAAATCCCGTTTGACAGACAACCTGTTAGTTAATCTTTTACCGGAATTTTATCCTTTTTTATTTTTTCGTTATTAATATATGAATTTCCTTTTCATGAAATAATTAAGGGAAAAAATCTGGCGGGTTTTGCGCAAAAAAGTCCATGACGTTAGTCGCCATGGGCCTTTTATCCTTGTTGAATCTTCTTCAATTGATGTGTCAGGCGAAAGAACTCTTCTTTGCTTCCCTTGTCCAGCGCCTTGTCAATTAACTCCAGCAGCTTTTGTTCCGCTGATTCTCTAAGGAGGATCTGTTCTGTAATTTCTCTTTCCAGGTTGCGTATCTGCCTTCTGGTCAGACTGCTTGATGCTGATTTTTCCTGCATATGCGGGCAAAAGCTGCAGATAAAATCCTTGTTGAATGATAACCAGACATACAGCCTATGGGGTGGTGATGCCGCAAGACAATGGATGAATTCTTCCACGTCGAAATAATATTGGTTTTCCAAACGCAAAATATAAGGAATAGTATTTGAATCAGTGGAAGAAATAAGCACGGCATCAGAGTAATAGCGAATGTTTTCCACAAATCTGACCTTTTTTAAGATATGGTCATTTTCTAATATAAATCGGAGTAATCGGGCCGCTTCAGGACTTTTTAACTGGTGTTTACCAAGGAACCAACGTATAAAATCTCTTTTTCTGTTTAAGTTAGTTGTTCTCTTCAAGTAACTCACCTGCCCTTAATTGATTCTTAATTATTTAGACGTTGAAGAGAAAATACCTGCCGTTTTGCCCTATGTAAGTTATTCCTGAACTGGTAATCCTTTAGCTGAAGGCTCACAGTGGTTATTTGTTACCATGTCCAACCAACCGGCCATCGCACTGTAACCGGAGCCATTATGCAGCACCTGTAATTGCGTAGGGACAGAAGTTTTACCGTTACAGCGTTAATCGAACTGTTGAATTAATAATACATATGCAGTCAAATGAAATAAATACCGCTGATTTAGCGGCATTTTAGGTATCCAAGAAGGTCATTCTGAGAAAATTAGGGGGACGAGCCCGAATTAAAGAATTGCCGCTGTGGTTTTACCTCCATAGCGGCACTGTGCAGCGGCATTCCCTTTAGCCTTTCGGCATTTTCATTTTCATATCTTTATGCATTTGCATCATCATATGGTGCATTTCGTGGCAGAGATGTTTGATTTCAGATGTCATGTCATGGATTTCCCTGACCAGGGCGGCTGTTTCCGCATCGCCTGGATAACCGGGGAAATATGGACCGGTATAATCAGGCATTCCATAACCGGGCATTCCATAACCGGGCATTCCCGGCATTCCGGGCATTCCATAACCGGGCATATAGCCGCCCGGGGGACACGGTATTCCTGCACCGTAATCAAAATCGGGCATCATCCCATAATCGGGCATATGGCCGGGGCCTGGATAATGCTTTCTACATTGTTCACTGTATTTCATGCTTATCCTCCTCTTTTTTGATAAAGTATTTTTTGTTTTAACATATGAGGTTAACTGGCAATTGGTGACCTCAAAAGACAAGCCCCAATACCCAGGGTATTGGGGCGTGTTCTTCTATATGTTTATGTGGCCAGCTTTTTTGTTGTTGATATTACTGTGGGTGAAACGATCAAATCCGGGGGTGAGTGGTTGTTTTTGGGGGGCAAGCGGTTTCGACAACGGCTTGACGGGGTCGATAGCTGACAGGGTCCTGACGTGGCAGACAGTTTACAAGGTTCTGACCTGGTGGGCTATGATACTGACTCCGTTACCACGGCGTTGCAGGGTACCGTAGATTTGCAGCGGAGGCGTCGGCCTGCTGAAAATTATATTGCCGAATTTCTGATAGGTCTTTTCGAAGAGGGTAACATCCACCAGGCCAAATTCGTCTTCCAGGGATAGAAAAACGGCAACTTTACCGGACCTTGTGGGCGGGCGGTGAGGACGGATAGGTAGGCCCGCCACCTTGACCTTTGTTCCGTGGGGCAGGGATTTTATTTTCAAACTGTTTGTAAAACCGTGCTTATCAAGGTAAGCCCGCCAGTAGCTCATATAGTGCCTGCGTACATCAATACCCAAAATCTTATACTCCCAGTTGAATTTCTCCACTTCCGAGTAGTCAGCGATTTCCGGCCAGGGCAGATTTACCGGTAAGCTTCCGTTTTGGCAAACCCGTTCTTCTTTTTGCAGTTTAAATGTTTTCTGTTGGTTAACCCACCAGAGAAGCTGTTTCCTGTTTGAATGTAGCGAGTCAAAAGCACCGCATAAAATCAGGTGGGTCAGCAGCGCTCTGTCGATTTTTACCCGGTTTAAAAAATCGTCGATACCGGAAAAAGGGGCAATATTTCGTTCGGTCAGTATGTTATCAAGGACAGAAGCCTTCATTCCTTTAACCTGGCTTAAAGATATGCGAATATTTCCTTTTTCTACGGTAAAATCCAGCTGGCTTAAGTTTATGTCCGGAGGCAGGATATTTATCCCCCGGCGCCGGGCTTCCACGCAAATAGTATTGCTGCCATAAAAACCCATAGGCTGGTGGCTGAGGATAGCTGCGTAGTATTCAGCGGGATAATGCTTAACCAGATAAGCAGTTTTATATGCCGTGGTGGCAAAAGCGGCAGCATGGGCTTCGCAAAATCCGTAACTGGCATACCCCACAATATAACCGAAAATGGTTTCCGCTATTTCTTTGCTTATTCCATTGGCAATTGCTTTAGCCACAAATTCCCGGCCAATGCCCAGCATGTCTTCGTGCGAGCGGGCGTGAGTCATGACCCGGCGCAGGCGATCAGCTTCTCCGGGCGTGAAACCGGCAATTACTGTGGCTATTTCTATAACCTGTTCCTGGAACAGGACTACGCCATAGGTTTTTTCCAGGATCGGCTTTAATTTGGGGTGTAAATAGGAAACGGGTTCTTTGCCGTGGCGGCGGGCGATAAAAGGTTCCACCATATTCCCTTTAATAGGGCCGGGCCTGATTAAAGCCACGCTGGCTACGATATCTTCCAGGCAGGAGGCCTGTAGCCGGCTCTGCAGGGCTCTTTGGGCGGGGCTTTCCAATTGAAAAACGCCTATTGTTTGGCCTGTGTTTAAAAGTTCATAGGTGGCCTTGTCGTTAAGAGGAATGGTTTCGTAGTCAAATTCCGGGTTTTCCGCCCTGATGGTCAAGGTAGCATTTTCTACCACTGACATGGTGCGTAAAGAGAGCAAATCCAGTTTTACCAACCCCAAATCTTCAATATATTCCTTGTCAAACTGGCTTACGACAATTCCCTTGGCTGCTTTCTGCAAGGGGGTTAGGTTAACCAGGGGGTCCCTGCTGACCACGATGCCTCCCAGGTGGGTGCTGATAAAACGGGGGAAACCTGATACTGCTGCACAGTAACCAAAAAGCTGCCTGTACTTTTCGAGGGGGAGCCCCCCCTCGCGAAGCTCCGGGAATTTTTCCAGGGCCAGGTCTATCTGGTCGGCGCGGATGAAGGGCAGCCTTTTGGCGATTAAATCGATTTCTTCTGCGGGAAAGTCCATGGCTTTGCCCAGGTCACGGAAAGCCGACCGGGCCCGGAAAGTATTGTAGGTACAGACACCGGCCACTCTGTTGCTGCCATATTTTTTGTATAGGTAATCAGCCACCCGGTCCCGGTAACGGGAGTCAAAGTCAATGTCTATATCAGGCTTTTGGGCCCTTTCCAGGCTCATAAAACGTTCAAAAAGAAGGCCGCGGTTGATAGAGTCCACCTCTGTGATAAAAAGGCAGTAAGCGACCGCTGAATCGGCCGCAGAACCCCGGCCGGCGTATCTGATTTTCTGTTTTTTCGCATAATCAACCAAATCCCAGACCAACAGGAAATAATCTTCGTAACCCAGGCGACAGATGATATCAAGTTCATGCTCCAGGCGCTCCGTAATGGCCCGGGTAAGGCGGCCATATCTTTTCCGGGCTCCTTCGTAAGTAAGCCGCCTTAAGTAAGCGGCGGCCGGTTCGCCGGAAGGGACCTGAAAAGAAGGGAAAATCTTTTCACCCAGTTCCAGGGCGGGGGCACACTGGTCGGCAATCATAAGGGTATTGTGGACGGCCCGGGGGTATTGATAAAACAAATTTGCCATTTCTGCCGGTGATTTCAGGTCGTTTTCTGCGTTTAAACGGCGTTCAGGGTGAACATCTTTCAGTTTAGTCAGGGTCCGGATACAGGTCAGCAAGTCATGGACGGGAAAGCCTTCCTTTGTACAATAATGAACGTTGTTGGTAGCCACAATATCCATTTTTAACTGTTCGGCCAATTGCGTCAGGTAATTATTTAAGGCCTGGGAACCGGGCAGCAGTGGCGGCTGCAGTTCCAAAAAGAAATTAGACCGGCCAAACAGATGCAGGTATTCGGCGGCTGTATTTAGGGCTTCCCGGAACCTGCCCCGCAATATTAAGGAAGGAATTTTTCCCATCCGGCATCCGGAAAGGATAATTATATCCCGGCAATGTTTTGCAAGGGTGGACAGCTTTACTGTCGGATAACCTCTTGGACTATTTAAATGGCCATCGGTCAGGATCCGGCATAAGTTGGCATAGCCCAGCGGGTTACGGGCCAGCAGAGTCAGGTGATGGCCGTCTTGCATGGTAATTTCTGTGCCAATTATGGGCTTAATTCCGGCAGCGGTGGCCAATTGGTGAAATTTTACGGCGCCGCAAAGGTTGTTATGGTCAGTCATGGCTATAGCCGGACAACCCATTTCCACCGCTTTGGCTATTAAATCTTCGATTTTGCCGGCTCCATCCAGAAAAGAAAAAGGGGTATGGACGTGTAAGTGCACAAAAGACACAGAATTCCTCCCTAATCATATATTTTATATAAATACCATTCTGTGTTTTCGCGGTATATTTCCCAAAGGCCCTGGTTTTCTGTTTGGATTCGGAAAAAAGTTTTTTCTCCTTCGCCATCCCACCATGCCCCCGTATCTTTCCAGATTTCCAGAATTTCCGCTACCCGCAGGACGTTACCATCGAAGCATATGCTTACCGGGCCTTTTTCGGCGTTATAATTTACAGCAATAGGTCTATCGATAAGTTTCCCCAAGCATTTTCACCTTTTCTTTGGTAAAACGGTAAGGGTCCCACAACTGCAGCATTTTTTCCCGCCTGCTGATGGTTAACAGTCCTCCGAGGCTTACCGGTTGCGAAGGATATTTGCGGTTCAGGTTTTCAATAACCTCAGCCAGTTTTTCCCGGGCCGGTTTTGCTTGCGGTTTGGCGAGCGCCTTTTCGGCAAACAGTTCTGTCTGTTGTGCCGGGACCGGGGTGATCCCCTGCAGGCAAATCATGATGCTGCGCAGGGGGCCGGACAAACTCAGCCGGTTTATCAACAGGTGTAAATTGGTTTGAATTGCCGAAGAAGTAAATAGGACGCGGTTAAATTTCTTGGCTGCTGTTTTTATCCGATGGTCTTCATCCTGAACGATCAGTTTTAACTCCCGGAAACCTTCCAGCCGGGCGGAAAGTTCCGCGGCCAGGCTGTCGGCGGCCTGGCGGAACAGCAGATCCCACTGCAGTCTGTCAGCACATCCTCGCAAAGGGTAATGCCTCATTAACTGCCTGTCTGAACCTGTAACGGAACGAACCCGTTCATAATCAATGCCACGGCAGTACCGGTAAATGAAATGGGCCTGGCTGCCAAAATGCCGGGCCAGTTCTGCTAGGGAAATTTCCTGTACCTGTTTACAACTGTTCAGCCCCAAAAACTGCAGTTGTCGGATAAGCCGGTTATCTAACGGCCAAAGCAAATGAACAGGGAGAAGAGACCAAAAGTTTTTTTCATCCGGACCGACCGTGGCCAGGATGACATTTTTATTAACTACCTTCAACGTTACCGGCAGGGTCCCGATATATTTTTTTGGCATGTTTACCACCGCCAGTGAGCAGGCCCTGGACGTAAGTTTTGTGCAGGCAACGGAAATAACCATGGTATCACAATAGGCAGGCGTCAGCAATTCGGTTAAATCTTCCAAAATTTTGTGAACATTTTTTGCACCGGTCAGGTCGAGAAAAAATTCCCTGTCTTTGTAAATTTCCGCTCTGGGAGAAAAGTTGGCCAGCATGTCCAGCGCTTCCCGGGTAAAATTTTTGTAACCATCGTTGCGATATTTTAAGCCGGTATAGATATGGGCTACGGTGTACAAAAGCATCACCACCAAACATATGTTCGATAAACTTATTATAAAAATTTTTTTTTCCCGTGTCAAGGAAGGAAAAAAATCAGTGATGTGAAGCTACCTCTCTATTTAAGCTTTCGTAGTAATGAAGGCTAGTTTTTTGTTCGGTTTGCCCGGTTCAATAAAAGCTGCATAGTGGGTACCGAATTATTTTTTACGCAGCGGGAACATAAAATAGAGTAAATAAATTACAAGGAGGTTCCGATATGGCTAAAAAGCTTGTCATTGACCCCGGCCACGGGGGAGACGATCCGGGAGCGCTGGGTTATGGCCTGCAGGAAAAGAATATTGCTTTTGATATAGCGCTTAAATTAAGAAATAAACTGGCTAATTATGCCGATGTGCGGTTAACACGGACTACGGATACTTTTGTCAGTTTGGCGGAACGGGCTCTATATGCCAATAGGGTTGGGGCTGATCTTTTTCTGTCTGTTCATGTCAATGCCGGCGGCGGCACAGGATTTGAGAGTTTCATCTATACGGCCGCCTGGGAAGAGACGCAACGCCTAAGGGATATAATCCATAAAGAAATAGCTGATTTCTACAGAAGGGCTGGGTTTCCTGACCGGGGCAAAAAAAAGGCCAACTTTGCCGTACTGAGAGAAACGGCAGTCCCGGCCATACTCCTGGAGAACCTTTTCATTGACAGGCGGGAAGACGCCTTGAAATTAAAAGAAGACGGTTTTCGTGAAGAGGTGGCCGGCGCCATAGCGCAAGCGGTTACGAAAGCTTTGCGGTTGGAAGGACCGGCGAAACCGCCTGTGCCGCCGCCGCAACCGCCGTCTCAACCACCCACCCATTGGGCTATCAGGGATTTTCAGCGTCTGAAAGATGCAGGGCTTGTTTTTGGCGAACATAACCTGGATGCTAATGTTACCTGGGGCGAAATGGCGGCCACACTGGCCAGGCTGCTGGATAAACTGGACTCCGGCGCCAACATCTAAATTATGGCAGAGTGGGTGGGGTGTCCCGGCTACCACGGAGCTTTGTGCTGGAGAATACCGGCAGGGTAGGAGGGTGTCTCCGCTACCTGGGAGCTTTGTGCTGCAAACCCTTGCCGGGCAGGCAGCGTTCCCGAACTCGATGGCTCATATAGCATTTCTGATAGTCAGGCCGCCTCCCGTCCGGTCACTCATCCTATGTTGAGCGCCGGACTTCCCGGCGGCCTTCGCCATCTTCGGACATGCGGGAACTCCCTGCCGGCCCGGCAGCGGTTTTGCGGGCGCAGTCGCTCCTTAAC